>NZ_JBFBDY010000009.1:0-46670 GCF_040683475.1 Kitasatospora sp. NPDC093558
GCCTGCAGCGCGCAGATCGGGTCGATCTCGGTCACGATGACCCGCGCACCCTGGCCGCGCAGCGACTCCGCGCAGCCCTTGCCCACGTCGCCGTAACCGCACACGACCGCGACCTTGCCACCGATCAGCACGTCGGTCGCCCGGTTGATGCCGTCGATCAGCGAGTGCCGGCAGCCGTACTTGTTGTCGAACTTCGACTTCGTCACCGAGTCGTTCACGTTGATCGCCGGGAACAGCAGCTTGCCGTCACGGTGCATCTCGTACAGACGGTGCACACCCGTCGTGGTCTCCTCCGTCACGCCCTTGACGGAGGCCGCGATCGCGCCCCAGTCGAGGGCGGATCGGCCGAGCAGCTCCAGGACGATCCGGAACTCGTCGTTGTCGGCCGTCGACGGGTCCGGCACCTCGCCGGCCTTCTCGAACTCCACGCCCTTGTGGATCAGGAGGGTGGCGTCACCGCCGTCGTCCAGGATCATGTTCGGGGTCCCGCCGTCCGGCCAGGTCAGCGCCTGCTCGGTGCACCACCAGTACTCCTCCAGCGTCTCGCCCTTCCAGGCGAACACCGGGATGCCGGCCGCCGCGATCGCCGCGGCCGCGTGGTCCTGGGTGGAGAAGATGTTGCACGAGACCCACCGCACCTCGGCGCCCAGCGCCACCAGCGTCTCGATCAGCACGGCCGTCTGGATCGTCATGTGCAGCGAGCCGGTGATCCGGGCGCCGGCCAGCGGCTGCGCCCCGGCGTACTCGGCACGGATCGACATCAGGCCGGGCATCTCGTGCTCGGCCAGCTCGATCTCCTTGCGGCCGAGCGCGGCGAGGGAGAGGTCGGCGACCTTGAAGTCAGTGAACTCGGTGTCCTGCTCAGTGTCCTGCGTGGGCATGTCCGGTACTCCTGGAGGTGGCGGTCTGGACGTTCTGGTGGATCTCCACGGTCGCCGTGGAACGGTTCAGGGTGATGTAGTGCAGGCCGGGCGCGCCCTCGGCGAGCAGCCGGTCGGCCATCGCGGTGGCGTGCTCGACGCCGATCCGGTGGCCCTCGCGCGGGTCGTCCCGGGCGGCCTCCAGCCGGTGCGCCAGATCCTCGGGGAAGGCGGCGCCGCTGAGTTCGGCGAAGCGGGCGATCTGCCGGACGTCGGTGGCCGGCATGATCTCCGGGATGATCGGGGTGTCGCAGCCGGCCGCGGCGACCCGGTCGCGCAGCCGCAGGTAGTCCTCGACCCGGAAGAACATCTGGGTGATCGCGTAGTCGGCGCCGGCCCGGCACTTGGCGACGAAGTGCCGGATGTCGCTCGCCCAGTCCGGCGAACGCGGGTGCCGCTCGGGGAAGGCCGCCACGCCGATGGTGAACTCCCCCGACTCCCTTACCAGGCTCACGAGTTCGTGTGCGTGGCGGAAGCCGTCCGGGTGCGGGTGCCACTCGCCGCGCGGGTCGCCCGGCGGGTCACCGCGTAGCGCGAGCACGTCGCGCACCCCGGCGTCCGCGTACTGGCCGACGATGTGCCGCAGTTCGGCGCGCGAGTGGCCGACCGCGGTGAGGTGGGCCACCGGCCGCAGGGTGGTCTCGGCCGCGATCCGGCGGGTCATCTCGACCGTGCGGTCCCGCGAGCCGCCGCCGGCGCCGTAGGTGACGGAGACGAAGTCCGGGGCCAGCGGCTCGATCCGGCGGATCGCCTCCCACAGGGTGCGGGTGCCGGCGTCGGTCTTCGCCGGGAAGAACTCGAACGAGAACGTCGGCTCCCCGGACCGCAGGCGCTCCTTCAGCGTGCTCATGGGCGTCCTCCGATGTTGAAGTAGACGGCGTCGGGGTGGTGGACGACGATGGCGTCGGTCGACTGCTCCGGGTGCAGCTGGTACTCCTCGGAGAGCACGACGCCGATCCGCTCGGGCTCCAGGAGTTCGGCGATCTTGGCGCGGTCGGCGAGGTCCGGGCAGGCGCCGTAGCCGAGGGAGAAGCGGGCGCCGCGGTACTTCACCGCGAACATGTCCCGCATCGCCGCCGGGTCCTCGGCCGCGTAGCCCAGCTCGGAGCGCACCCGCGCGTGCCAGAACTCGGCCAGGGCCTCGGTGAGTTGGACGGACAGCCCGTGCAGTTCGAGGTAGTCGCGGTAGGCGTCGGCGGCGAACAGCTCGTTGGCCGCCTCCGACACCCGGCTGCCCATCGTGACCACCTGGAGGCCGACGACGTCCGTCTCCCCCGACTCCTCCGGGCGGAAGAAGTCGGCCAGGCAGAGCCGGCGGCCCCGCCCCTGGCGCGGGAAGGTGAAGCGCATCCGCTCGCCGCCCAGCTCGTCGAGGATCACCAGGTCGTCGCCCTTGGACACGCACGGGAAGTACCCGTACACCACCCCGGCGTCGAGCAGGTGCTCGGTCTGGACGCGTTCCAGCAGCGCCCGCAGCCGCGGCCGGCCCTCCGTCTCCACCAGTTCCTCGTAGTCCGGCCCGCCGGCGTTCCGGGCGGGCTTGAGCCCCCACTGCCCCTTGAACAGCGCGTCCTCGTCCAACCAGGAGGCATAGTCGCGGAGTTGGATCCCCCGCACCACCCGCGTGCCCCAGAACGGCGGCACCGGCACCGGGTTGTCCACGGCCACGTCGGAGCGCACCGGCCCGGCGGCCGGCTCGGACAGCACCTCGACCCGCGCGTGCCGGCGCTTGCGCAGTTCCGGCAGCACCGCGCCCGGCACTCCGCGCTTGATCCCGATCAGCGCGTCCATCAGCCGCAGGCCCTCGAACGCGTCCCGGGCGTAGCGGACTTCGCCCTCGTAGATCTCGTGGAGGTCCTGCTCGACGTACGCCCGGGTGAGGGCGGCGCCGCCGAGGATCACCGGGTAATCGGCCGCCAGCTCGCGCTGGTTGAGCTCCTCCAGGTTCTCCTTCATGATCACGGTCGACTTGACCAGCAGGCCGGACATCCCGATGACGTCGGCCTTGTGCTCCTGCGCGGCGTCCAGGATCGCCGAAACCGGCTGCTTGATGCCGAGGTTGACGACGTTGTAGCCGTTGTTGGACAGGATGATGTCGACCAGGTTCTTGCCGATGTCGTGCACGTCACCCTTGACGGTCGCCAGCACGATCGTGCCCTTGCCCGCGTCCTGCGAGCGCTCCATGTGCGGCTCCAGGTACGCCACCGCGGTCTTCATCACCTCGGCGGACTGGAGCACGAACGGCAGCTGCATCTGACCCGAGCCGAACAGCTCGCCGACCACCTTCATGCCGGACAGCAGCGTCTCGTTGACGATCTCCAGCGCGGGCCGCAGCGCCAGCGCCTCGTCCAGGTCGGCCTCCAGGCCGCCCCGCTCGCCGTCGACGATCCGGCGCTGCAACCGCTCGTCCAGCGGCAGCGCCGCCAGTTCCTCCGCCTTCGACGCCCGGACGGACGCCGCGCTCACGCCCTCGAACAGCTCCAGCAGGCGCTGCAACGGGTCGTAGCCGTCCCGGCGGCGGTCGTACACCAGGTCCAGGGCCGTCTCCCGCTGCTCCTCCGGGATGCGCGCCATCGGCAGGATCTTGGCGGCGTGCACGATCGCCGAATCCAGGCCGGCCTCCACACACTCGTGCAGGAACACCGAGTTGAGCACCTGCCGGGCCGCCGGGGAGAGGCCGAAGGAGATGTTGGACAGGCCCAGCGTGGTCTGCACGTCCGGGTGGCGGCGCTTGAGCTCGCGGATCGCCTCGATCGTCTCGATGCCGTCCCGCCGGGACTCCTCCTGGCCGGTGCCCAGCGTGAACGCCAGGCAGTCCACCAGGACGTCCTCTTCCCGGATCCCGTACTCGCGGCCCAGCTGCCCGATCAGGCGCTCGGCGATCCCGACCTTCTTCGCCGCGGTGCGGGCCTGGCCCTCCTCGTCGATGGTCAGCGCGATCAGCGCCGCGCCGTGCTCGCGGGCGAGGCCGGCCACCCGGCCGAAGCGGGTCTCCGGGCCGTCGCCGTCCTCGTAGTTCACGGAGTTGAGCACCGCGCGCCCGCCGAGCGCCTCCAGGCCGGCGCGCAGGACGTCCGGCTCGGTGGAGTCCAGGACGATCGGCAGGGTGGAGGCGGTGGCCAGGCGGCCGGCGATCTCCTTCATGTCGGCGACGCCGTCCCGGCCGACGTAGTCGACGCACAGGTCCAGCAGGTGCGCGCCCTCGCGGATCTGGTCGCGGGCGATCTCCACGCAGGCCTGCCAGTCGCCGGCCAGCATCGACTCGCGGAACTTCTTCGAGCCGTTGGCGTTGGTCCGCTCGCCGATCGCCAGGTACGAGGTGTCCTGGCGGAACGGCACCGCCTGGTACAGCGAGGCCGCCGACGCCTCCGGCCGCGGCGAGCGCGCCACGACCTCCCGGCCGCGCACCCGCTCCACCACGGCCCGCAAGTGTTCGGGCGTGGTGCCGCAGCACCCGCCGACCAGCGACAGCCCGTACTCCCGGACGAAGCCCTCCTGCGCCTGCGCGAGGCCGTCCGGGTCCAGCGGGAAGTACGCGCCATCCCTGCCGAGCACCGGCAGGCCCGCGTTCGGCATGCAGGACAGGCCGATCCGGGCGTGCCGGGCCAGGTAGCGCAGGTGCTCGCTCATCTCGGCCGGTCCGGTCGAGCAGTTCAGCCCGATCAGGTCGACGCCCATCGGCTCCAGCGCGGCCAGCGCCGCGCCGATCTCCGAACCCAGCAGCATCGTGCCGGTGGTCTCCATCG
The DNA here is from genome assembly GCF_040683475.1 of Kitasatospora sp. NPDC093558. NCBI lineage: Bacteria > Bacillati > Actinomycetota > Actinomycetes > Kitasatosporales > Streptomycetaceae > Kitasatospora > Kitasatospora sp. NPDC093558. Next base: position 4,667 of record NZ_JBFBDY010000009.1, read on the forward strand.
CGACCTGGACGATCAGCGGCAGGTCGACCCCGGCGTCCGCCATGGCCCGCCGAGCGCCCAGCAGCGCCGCCTTGACCTGGAGGAGGTCCTGGCTGGTCTCGACGAGCAGCGCGTCCGCCCCGCCCGCGACCAGCCCGGCCGCGTTGCGCTCGAAGCCGTCGCGCAGCACGTCGAACGGCAGGTGCCCGAGGGTGGGCAGCTTCGTGCCGGGCCCGATCGAGCCGAGCACCCAGCGCGGGCGCTCCGGGGTCGCGCAGGCGTCGGCCGCCTCGCGCGCCACCCGGGCACCCGCCTCGGACAGCTCGAAGATCCGGCCGGCGATCTCGTACTCGTTCAGCGCCGAGAAGTTGGCGCCGAACGTGTTGGTCTCCACGCAGTCCACGCCGACCGCGAAGTAGGCCTCGTGGACGCCGCGCACGATGTCCGGCCGGGTGAGGTTGAGGACCTCGTTGCAGCCCTCCAGGTCCTGGAAGTCCTCCAGCGACGGCTCCCGCGCCTGGAGCATGGTGCCCATCGCACCGTCGGCGACCACCACTCGGGTGGCGAACGCCTCGCGGAGCGCATCCGCCCTGCGCTGCTGACTGTCCATCACAACTGCTCTTCCCTCCGGAACTGAACGGGCACGGCGTCCGACGACTCAGCGCCCCGCGGCCTTGCCGAGCTGCTCGGCCCGGTCGGTGCGCTCCCAGGTGAAGTCCGGCAGCTCGCGGCCGAAGTGGCCGTACGCGGCGGTCTGGGAGTAGATCGGCCGCAGCAGGTCGAGGTCGCGGATGATCGCGGCCGGGCGCAGGTCGAAGACCTCGCTGACGGCCTTCTGGATGTCCAGGACCGGGACGGTCTCGGTGCCGAAGGTCTCGACGAACAGGCCGACCGGCTCGGCCTTGCCGATCGCGTAGGCGACCTGGACCTCGGCGCGGCGGGCGAGGCCGGCCGCGACGATGTTCTTGGCGACCCAGCGCATCGCGTACGCGGCCGAACGGTCCACCTTGGACGGGTCCTTGCCCGAGAAGGCGCCGCCGCCGTGGCGGGCCATGCCGCCGTACGTGTCGATGATGATCTTGCGGCCGGTCAGCCCGGCGTCGCCCATCGGGCCGCCGATCTCGAAGCGGCCGGTCGGGTTGACCAGCAGGCGGTAGCCGTCGGTCACGAGCTTGATGCCCTGCTCGGCGAGCGCCTTGAGCTCCGGCTCCACGACGAATTCGCGGACGTCCGGGGTGAGCAGCGACTCCAGGTCGATGTCCGAGGCGTGCTGCGTCGAGACGACCACGGTGTCGAGGCGGACGGCCTTGTCGCCGTCGTACTCGATGGTGACCTGGGTCTTGCCGTCGGGGCGCAGGTACGGGATGGTCCCGTTCTTGCGGACCTCGGTCAGGCGGCGCGACAGGCGGTGCGCGAGGGTGATCGGCAGCGGCATGAGCTCGGGGGTCTCGTCCGAGGCGTAGCCGAACATCAGGCCCTGGTCGCCGGCACCCTGCTTGTCGAGGTCATCCTCATCGCCCTCGACCCGAGCCTCGTACGCGGTGTCGACACCCTGCGCGATGTCGGCCGACTGCGCGCCGATGGACACCGACACGCCGCAGGAGGCGCCGTCGAAGCCCTTCTTCGAGCTGTCGTAACCGATCTCCAGGATCTTGTCCCGGACGAGCTGGGCGATCGGCGCGTACGCCTTCGTCGTCACCTCGCCGGCCACGTGGACCTGGCCGGTGGTGATGAGCGTCTCCACGGCGACCCGGGAGGTCGGGTCCTCCCGGAGGAGAGCGTCGAGGATGGTGTCGCTGATCTGGTCAGCGATCTTGTCGGGGTGTCCCTCGGTCACGGACTCCGAGGTGAACAGGCGGCGAGACACAGCGCTCCCTGGGGTTGCAGCGGCTGCTGACTGAAGGCCCCCGGCGAACCGGGGACATCCGGAAAGACTTGATTCCTGGAGTCTAACGGTCTGGTTCCGTCGAACGTCACCCGCTTCCGGAAAACGAGACCGTTATCAAGTGACTCTTTGACCGGGCTCATGCACCTTCCGGTCGCTTACCGACCGTTTCAAGCCGCTTTACGACCAGGTCCCAGACCACGTCCGCCAGGACCTCCTTGGGACCCACCGGAACGGGTGTCTCACTGCCGTCGGAGCCCAGCACCACGGCCTCGTTGACGTCCGTCCCGAAGGCCTTGCCGTTGCCGACCTCGTTGACGACGAGCAGGTCGCAGCCCTTGCGGGCGAGCTTGGCGCGGCCGTGCGCGAGCACGTCGTCGGTCTCCGCCGCGAAACCCACGACCAGTTGGCCCGAACGGGGGCGGTGGGCCGACAGCTCGGCCAGGACGTCCGGGTTTCGCACCAGCGCGACCGGCGCCGGCTCGACCCCCTCGACCTTCTTGATCTTGCCGGTGACGTACTCGGCGGGCCGGAAGTCGGCCACCGCCGCGGCCATGACCACGGCGTCCGCGTCCTCGGCCGCCTTCAGCGCGGCCTCCCGCAGCTCCAGCGCGGTCGACACGTGCACGACGTCGACCCCGGCCGGATCGGGCAGTTCCGCATTGGCCGAGACCAGTGTCACCCGCGCCCCACGCGCCGCAGCCGTCACGGCGAGCGCATAGCCCTGCTTGCCGGAGGAGCGGTTGCCGAGGAAGCGCACCGGGTCCAGCGGCTCCCTGGTGCCGCCGGCCGAGACCACCACGTGCCGCCCGGACAGGTCGGTCGGCACGGCGCCGCCGCGGCGCAGCACGGCCCGGCAGGCGTCGAAGATCGCGGACGGCTCGGGCAGCCGCCCCTTGCCGGTGTCCTTGCCGGTGAGCCGCCCGACGGCCGGCTCCAGCACGATGACGCCGCGGCGGCGCAGGGTCGCGACGTTCTCCCGGGTGGCCGGGTGCTCCCACATCTCGGTGTGCATGGCGGGCGCGATCACGACCGGACAGCGCGCGGTGAGCAGGGTGTTGGTGAGCAGGTCGTCGGCCAGGCCGTGCGCGGCCTTGGCGATCAGGTCCGCGGTGGCGGGGGCGACGACGACGAGGTCGGCCTGCTGGCCGATCCGCACGTGCGGCACCTCGTGGACGTTCTCCCAGGTCTCGGTGGCGGCCGGGCGCCCGGAGAGGGCGGCCCAGGTGGCCTCGCCGACGAAGTGCAGCGCCGCGGCGGTGGGCACCACGGTGACCTGGTGGCCGGACTCGGTGAACCGGCGGAGCAGCTCACACGCCTTGTAGGCGGCGATGCCGCCGCTGACACCGAGGACGATGCGCGGGGCGTCCGCGCCGGTCCGGTCCGAAGTCGCGCTCATGCTCCCGCTCTCCTCCACTCCAGGGGCCACTCCAAGGGCCACTCCCGGGACGTGCACACCCTACGGCCCCGCGACGATCACCCGCATACCGCCCACCAGCGGAACAACAGCGAAGGGCCCGGCGGAAACGATTCCGCCAGGCCCTTCCGGAGAGTTACGAGGTCGACCGACTCAGGCGGTCTCGACCGCCTCGGCGGTCAGCATGCCGGCGTTGATCTCGCGCAGCGCGATCGACAGCGGCTTCTCGTGGACGTGGGTGTCGACCAGCGGGCCGACGTACTCCAGCAGGCCCTCGCCGAGCTGGGAGTAGTACGCGTTGATCTGGCGCGCACGCTTGGCGGCGTAGATCACCAGGCTGTACTTGGAGTCGGTGGCCTCGAGCAGCTCGTCGATCGGCGGGTTGATGATGCCCTCGGGCGCGGTCATGGAAGAGGACACGCGAAAACCTTCCGAAAGGGTGGAAAAGACAGACAGGTCAGCCTACACCGAGCAAGGCTAGCAGTTCGGCCGCTACCTGCTCGACGGAGGTGTTGACAAGAGTCGTGTCGAACTCCGGCTCCGCCGCGAGCTCGACCTTGGCGGCCTCCAGCCGCTTCTCGATGACGTCCTGCGGCTCGGTGCCCCGGCCGGTCAGCCGGCGGACCAGCTCGTCCCAGCTCGGCGGGGCCAGGAAGACCAGCTGCGCCTCGGGCATCGACTCGCGCACCTGGCGGGCGCCCTGCAGATCGATCTCCAGCAGGACGGGCTCGCCGCGCTCCAGCTTCTCCAGCACCGCCGCGCGCGGGGTGCCGTAGCGGTTGCCGGCGAAGACGGCCCACTCCAGCAGCTCGCCGTTGGCGATCAGCTTGTCGAACTCGTCGTTGTCGACGAAGTGGTACTGGACCCCGTCCTGCTCGCCCGGCCTCGGGTGGCGGGTCGTCGCCGACACCGAGAGCCAGACCTCGGGGTGCTGCTTCCTCATATGAGCGACGACCGTGCTCTTGCCGACCCCCGAAGGGCCGGAGAGCACGGTCAGCCGCGGACGCTCACTCATGCACCGATTATCCCGGATCGCGGACGATCCCGGGACCACGGGGGCACGGTCAGGCGGCACCGCCGCCGAACTCCCGCTCCAGGGAAGCGATCTGGTTCGTGCCGAGACCGCGGACCCGACGGCTCTCGCTGATGCCGAGGCGCTCCATGATCTGCTTGGCCCGGACCTTGCCGACGCCCGGGAGCGACTCCAGCAGGGCGGAGACCTTCATCTTGCCGATGACGTCGTTGTCGGCCTTGCCGGCCTTGATCACCTCGTGCAGGGAGGCGCCGGAGTGCTTGAGCCGGTTCTTGACCTCGGCGCGCTCCCGGCGAGCCTCGGCGGCCTTGGCGAGCGCGGCGGTGCGCTGTTCAGGGGTAAGGGGCGGAAGAGCCACGCCGTTCACCTCAGGGTGTGGAAGGAAGGGATTGAGCTATGACTGGTTTGGTTCTCCAGGACACCTCCGCAAGTGGAACCCCAGGGCCCTGACCTGCGGGAGCTACGAGAATCGCGGCTCTTCGATGACCTATCGCCGGACACTACCCGGATTGCGGCGCCGCGTCAGGAAAAGAACACGAAAAGTCCTGGTCAGCCAAGGCCGACCAGGACTTTCCGGGGCAAAATGACCGCGATTGCGAGACTTTGGCACCGCCGATGTGACGGCGCTCACGTCAAGCGCGAGCCCGGTCGAGCGGCACCGCCAGGTCCTGCGCACACTGCACAGGGTCACCGATCGGCTACCGACCAAGCCCTGAACGCCAATTCACCGCGTCCTACTTCACCGCGTCCGCGTACTCCCCCACGAACCGCTCGGCCGCCTCGCGCAGCGCCGGCACCGACGGGCCGTGCTTGAGGACGTCCCGGCTCACGCTCGGCACGACGTTGCGCACCGAGGCGCCGAACACCCGCGGCAGGTCCGCCATGGTCGCCCCCTGGGCGCCGATGCCGGGGGCCAGCAGCGGGCCGTTGATCGCGAGGTCCACGCCGGCGTCGGCGAGCGTCGCGCCGACCACCGCGCCGAACGAGCCGAGCGGCTCGGCCCCGGCGTTCTCGGCCGCCAGCTGCCGCAGCACCGAGGCCGCGACCGGCTCGCCGCCGGCGCCGACGGCGCGCTGCACCTCGCCGCCCTCCGGGTTGGAGGTGAGCGCCAGCGCGAACGCCCCGCAGCCGTGCTCGCGCGCGAGGTCGAGCGCCGGGCGCAGCGAGCCGAAGCCGAGGTAGGGGCTGACGGTGAGGGCGTCGGAGAACAGCGGGCTGCCGGGCGCGAGGAAGGCCTCGGCGTAGGCGGCCATGGTGGAGCCGATGTCGCCGCGCTTGGCGTCCATCAGGACCAGCGCACCGGCCGCGCGGGCCTCCTCGACGGTCTTCTCCAGCACCGCGACGCCCTTGCTGCCGAAGCGCTCGAAGAACGCGGCCTGCGGCTTGAGCACGGCGACCCGGTCGGCCAGCGCCTCGACCACGGTGCGGCTGAAGGTCTCCAGGCCGGCGACGTCGTCGCCGAGTCCCCAGGCGGAGAGCAGGGAGGCGTGCGGGTCGATGCCGACGCAGAGCTGGCCGCGGGTGTCCATGGCCTGGCGCAGGCGGGCGCCGAACGGGGCGAGGGTCATGTCGTCTCCGGGGTTGGCGGTGGCGGTACGGGGGTTCACGAGGGGCGGACGGCGCTGCCGACCGCCGCGGCCAGGTTGCGGAAGCCCGCGTCCCGGATCCGGGCGGAGAGGCCCTTGTGGATGCGGCGGCACCAGAACGGGCCCTCGTAGATGAAGGCGCTGTAGCCCTGGACGAGGTCGGCGCCGTGGATGATCCGCTGCCAGGCGTCCTCGGCGGTCTCCACGCCGCCGACGGAGACGAGCGTCAGCCGGCCGCCGGTGCGGGCGCGCAGCCGCTGGAGGACCTCCAGGGCGCGGGCCTTGAGCGGGGCGCCGGACAGGCCGCCCATGCCGATCTCCTCGACGCGCGCGGCGTCGGCCCGCAGTCCCTCGCGGCCGATCGTGGTGTTGGTGGCGATGATGCCGTCCAGGCCCAGTTCCAGGGCGAGGTCGGCGACGGCGTCGACGTCCTCGTCGGCGAGGTCCGGGGCGATCTTCACCAGCAGCGGCACGTGGTGCGCGGTGGTGCGGTCGGCGGCCTCGCGGACGGCGGCGAGCAGCGGGCGGAGGTGGTCGACGGCCTGCAGGTTGCGCAGTCCCGGGGTGTTCGGCGAGCTGACGTTGACGACCAGGTAGTCGGCGTAACGGGCCAGCCGCTCGGTCGACTTGACGTAGTCGGCGACGGCGTCGGCCTCCTCGACCACCTTGGTCTTGCCGATGTTGACGCCGATCACCGGGGTGGAGCTGGTGTGCGGGCGGGCGGCGAGGCGGGCGGCGACCCGGGCCGAGCCCTGGTTGTTGAAGCCCATCCGGTTGATCAGCGCGCGGTCCTCGACCAGGCGGAACAGCCGCGGCGCCGGGTTGCCCGGCTGGGCCTCGCCGGTGATGGTGCCGATCTCGACGTAGTCGAAGCCAAGCATGGCGAGGCCGTCGATGCCGACGCCGTTCTTGTCGAAGCCGGCCGCGAGCCCGAACGGGCCCGGCAGGTCGAGGCCGAGGGCGCGGGTGCGCAACGCCCGGTCCTGCGGCGCGAGCACCAGCCGGACGAGGGCGCGCAGGCCAGGGACCGAGGAGGCGAGGCGGATCCAGAAGAAGGCGAGGTGGTGGGCCTTCTCGGGGTCCATCTTCTTGAAGACGAGGTCGAACAGAAGCTTGTACAAGGGGGTCAACTCCCGGAGCAAAAACCGAAATTAGGAGCGCGGGCGCAGCCCGTCGAAAGAAGGGTGGCGGCGGGTGACGGGCGGGCATGGAAGTGGGGGGCACCCGACTGGCTTCGGTGCCCCCCACTGCGGTGGTGCTACTTGCGGCCGGCGTTGATCAGCTCGGCGTGCTCCTGGAGCGACATCACCCCGACCTCGTCGCGCAGCAGCCGGTCGATGCCCTGGACGGCCGCGCCCATCGCCTGGACGGTGGTCAGGCACGGCACCCCGCGCGAGACGGCCGCGGTGCGGATCTCGTAGCCGTCGAGGCGCCCGCCGGTGCCGTACGGCGTGTTGATGATGAGGTCGACCTCGCCGTCGTGGATCAGCTGGACGATGGTCTTCTCGCCGTTCGGGCCCTCGCCCTCGCTGTGCTTGCGCACCAGCGTGGACGGGATGCCGCCGCGCTGCAGCACCTCGGCGGTGCCGGCGGTGGCGAGCAGCTCGAAGCCGAGGCCGACCAGCGCGCGGGCCGGGAAGACGAGGTTGCGCTTGTCGCGGTTGGCGACCGAGACGAAGACCTTGCCCTTGGTCGGCAGCGCGCCGTAGGCGCCGGTCTGGGCCTTGGCGTAGGCGGTGCCGAAGACCTTGTCGATGCCCATGACCTCGCCGGTCGAGCGCATCTCCGGGCCGAGCACGGTGTCCACGCCGCGGCCGTGGATGTCGCGGAAGCGGCTCCACGGCATCACGGCCTCCTTGACCGCGATCGGCGCGTCGGCGGGCAGCGTGCCGCCGTCGCCCTCGGCCGGGAGCAGGCCCTCGGCGCGCAGCTCGGCGATGGTGGCGCCGAGCGAGACCCGGGCGGCCGCCTTGGCGAGCGGCACCGCGGTGGCCTTGGAGGTGAACGGGACGGTCCGGGAGGCGCGCGGGTTGGCCTCCAGGACGTAGAGGATGTCCCCGGCCAGCGCGAACTGGATGTTGATCAGGCCGCGGACGCCGACACCGCGCGCGATGGCCTCGGTGGAGGTGCGCAGGCGCTTGATGTCGAAGCCGCCGAGGGTGATCGGGGGCAGCGCGCAGGCGGAGTCGCCGGAGTGGATGCCGGCCTCCTCGATGTGCTCCATGACGCCGCCGAGGTAGAGCTCGGTGCCGTCGTAGAGGGCGTCGACGTCGATCTCCACCGCGTCGTCGAGGAAGCGGTCGATGAGCACCGGGTGCTCGGAGATCAGGCCGGCGTGGCGCTCCAGGTAGGAGGCGAGGGAGGCCTCGTCGTAGACGATCTCCATGCCGCGGCCGCCGAGCACGTAGGACGGGCGGGCGAGCACCGGGTAGCCGATCTCGTCGGCGATCGCCTTGGCCTCGTCGAAGGAGAAGGCGGTGCCGTGCTTGGGGGCCGGCAGGCCGGCGTCGCGCAGGACGCGGCCGAAGGCGCCGCGCTCCTCGGCGAGGTCGATCGCCTCGGGCTGGGTGCCGACGATCGGTACGCCGTTGTCCTTGAGCGCCTGGGCCAGGCCGAGCGGGGTCTGGCCGCCGAGCTGGACGATGACGCCCGCGAGCGGTCCGGCCTGCTGCTCGGCGTGGACGATCTCCAGGACGTCCTCCAGGGTGAGCGGCTCGAAGTAGAGCCGGTCGGAGGTGTCGTAGTCGGTGGAGACGGTCTCCGGGTTGCAGTTGACCATGACGGTCTCGTACCCGGCGTCGGCCAGCGCGAAGGACGCGTGGACGCAGGAGTAGTCGAACTCGATGCCCTGGCCGATGCGGTTGGGGCCGGAGCCGAGGATGATCACCGCGGGCTTGGTGCGCGGGGCGACCTCGTTCTCCTCGTCGTAGGACGAGTAGAAGTACGGGGTCTTGGCGGCGAACTCGGCGGCGCACGTGTCGACGGTCTTGAACACCGGGCGGATGCCGAGCGCGTGGCGCACCTCTCGGACGACGTCCGGCTTGAGGCCGCGGATCTCGCCGATCTGCTGGTCGGAGAAGCCGTGCCGCTTGGCGTGGCGCAGCAGGTCCGGGGTGAGCTCGGCGGCGTCGGCGAGCTCGCCGGCGATCTCGTCGAGCAGGAAGAGCTGGTCGACGAACCACGGGTCGATCTTGGTGGCCTCGAACACCTCCTCCGGGGTGGCGCCGGCCCGGATGGCGTCCATCACGGTGTTGATCCGGCCGTCGGTCGGCACGACCGCCTTGGCCAGCAGCTCCGCCTTGTCCCCGACCGGAGTGGTCCAGGAGAACTGCGAGCCCTTCTTCTCCAGCGAGCGCAGCGCCTTCTGCAGCGCCTCGGGGAAGTTGCGGCCGAGGGCCATGGCCTCGCCGACGGACTTCATGGTCGTGGTGAGGGTGGCGTCGGCGCTCGGGAACTTCTCGAACGCGAAGCGCGGCACCTTGACGACGACGTAGTCGAGGGTCGGCTCGAAGGAGGCCGGGGTCTCCTCGGTGATGTCGTTGGGGATCTCGTCGAGCGTGTAGCCGACGGCCAGCTTGGCGGCGATCTTGGCGATCGGGAAGCCGGTGGCCTTGGAGGCGAGCGCGGAGGAGCGGGACACGCGCGGGTTCATCTCGATGACGATGACCCGGCCGTCGTCGGGGTTGACCGCGAACTGGATGTTGCAGCCGCCGGTGTCGACGCCGACCTCGCGGATGACGGCGATGCCGATGTCGCGCAGGATCTGGTACTCGCGGTCGGTGAGCGTCATCGCCGGGGCGACGGTGATCGAGTCACCGGTGTGGACGCCCATCGGGTCGAAGTTCTCGATGGAGCAGACGACCACGACGTTGTCGTGCTTGTCGCGCATCAGCTCCAGCTCGTACTCCTTCCAGCCGAGGATGGACTCCTCCAGGAGCACCTCGGTGGTCGGCGAGAGGGTCAGGCCCTGGCCGGCGATGCGGCGCAGGTCCTCCTCGTTGTGGGCGAAGCCGGAGCCGGCGCCGCCCATGGTGAAGGAGGGGCGCACGACGACGGGGTAGCCGCCGAGGGTGTCGACGCCGGCCAGCACCTCGTCCATGGTGTGGCAGATGACCGAGCGGGCGGACTCGCCGTGGCCGATCTTGGCGTTGACGGCCTCGACGACGCCCTTGAAGAGGTCGCGGTCCTCGCCCTTGTTGATCGCCTCGACGTCGGCGCCGATCAGTTCGACGCCGTACTTCTCGAGGGTGCCGGCCGCGTGCAGGGAGATCGCGGTGTTGAGCGCGGTCTGCCCGCCGAGGGTCGGCAGCAGCGCGTCGGGGCGCTCCTTGGCGATGATCTTCTCGACGAACTCCGGGGTGATCGGCTCGACGTAGGTGGCGTCGGCGATCTCCGGGTCGGTCATGATCGTGGCCGGGTTGGAGTTGACCAGCACGACCCGCAGGCCCTCGGCCTTGAGGACGCGGCAGGCCTGCGTGCCCGAGTAGTCGAACTCGGCGGCCTGGCCGATCACGATCGGGCCGGAGCCGATGACCAGGACGGACTTGATGTCGGTGCGCTTAGGCACGCTGGCCCTCCATAAGGCTCACGAAGCGGTCGAACAGGTAGGCGGCGTCGTGCGGGCCGGCGGCCGCTTCGGGGTGGTACTGCACGCTGAAGGCGGGCACGTCGAGCGCCTGGAGGCCCTCGACCACGTCGTCGTTGAGGCAGACGTGGGAGACCTCGACCCGCCCGTAGGGGGTGTCGCTCACCTTGTCCAGCGGTGCGTTCACGGCGAAGCCGTGGTTGTGGGCGGTCACCTCGACCTTGCCGGTGGTGCGGTCCTGCACCGGCTGGTTGATGCCGCGGTGGCCGTACTTGAGCTTGTAGGTGCCGAAGCCCAGGGCGCGGCCGAGGATCTGGTTGCCGAAGCAGATCCCGAAGAACGGGGTCTTGCGCTCCAGCACGCCCTTCGCGACGGCGACCTGGTGGTCGGCGGTGGCCGGGTCGCCCGGGCCGTTGGAGAAGAAGACGCCGTCCGGGTTGACGGCGTAGACGTCCTCCAGGGTGGCGTTGGCCGGCAGCACGTGCACCTCGATGCCGCGCTCGGCCATCCGCTGGGGGGTCATCGCCTTGATGCCGAGGTCCAGCGCGGCGACGGTGAACTTCGCAGTGCCGATGGGCAAGGCTTCGCCGCCGGGACCGATGGCCGGGACGATGTAGGGCTCGGTGGTGGCGACCTCGGCGCACAGGTCGGCGCCCTTCATCTCGGGCGCCTGCTGCACCCGGGCGAGCAGGGCGGCCGGGTCGGCGAGCGCCGGGCCGGAGAAGATGCCGCAGCGCATCGCGCCGCGGTCGCGCAGGTGCCGGGTGAGCGCGCGGGTGTCGATGCCGCTGATGCCGACGACGCCCTGGCGGACGAGCTCCTCGTCCAGCGAGCGCCGCGAGCGCCAGTTGGAGGCGACCCGGGCGGGGTCGCGCACGACGTACCCGGCGACCCAGATCCGCTTGGACTCGTCGTCCTCGTCGTTCCAGCCGGTGTTGCCGATCTGCGGGGCGGTCATCGCGACCACCTGGCGGTGGTACGACGGGTCGGTGAGGGTCTCCTGGTAGCCGGACATGCCGGTGTTGAAGACCGCCTCGCCGAAGGTCTCGCCGACGGCGCCGTAGGCCTGGCCGCGGAAGGTCCGGCCGTCCTCCAGGACGAGCACGGCCGGGACGCGTTCCCGCCGTTGGCGCTGCGTGGTGGGGGCAGGTGCGGTCATTGCGCGGCCTCTTCCGTCTTCGTCTTCGTACGTGTTGCGAGTTGAGCGACCGCCTCGACCCAGGCGGCGTGCTCGTCGGGGTGGTCGGCCCGGAATCCCGAGTCCAGCTCGGTGCCCTCGTGCGTCCAGGTGACGACGAGGAGCCCGGCCGGGACGACCTTGCCGGCGATTCCGGAGTCCGTGCGGGCACCGGTCAGGTGCCCGGCCGGGATCCAGAGGTCGACGTCGCCGGGACGGCGCACCAGCAGGCCGTCCTCGCCGAGGGTGAGGTCGGCGCGGCTGCGGGTGCCCAGGCCGTGCGCGACGACCCGGTCGAGCCAGTTCCCGGCGGTGGTGGTGCCGTGGTACCGGCCGCTGGTCTCCAGGATGGTCCGGCCGGCGCCGGCCGGCACGGCGGGCAGCGGCGGAATCCCGGACTGCAGGGTGCGCCGCCAGTTCCAGCCCTGGCGCATCAGCCAGTAGACGAGCCCGATCACGATCAGCAGGCCGACGGCCCAGCCGATGTACCCGGGCCAGTTGTGGACCTTGGCCTGCTCCTGGGCCAGCGGCGTGAGCGGAGCGAGCGTGCGGTTCGGACTCACGCCTCGACGCCCTGCTCGACGAGGTCGCCGGCCAGGACGGTGGCCCGCCCGCGCAGGAAGGTGGCGTGCACCCGTCCGGGCAGGTCCAGGCCCTTGTACGGGGTGTTGCGGCTGCGGGTGGCGAAGCTGTCCGGGTTCACGGCACCACGGTACGCGGGATCGAACAGCACCAGGTTCGCCGGCTCACCGACCGAGACGGGCCGGCCGTGCCCGGCGAGACGGCCGATCCGGGCCGGGCGGTGCGACATCCGGTCGGCGACGCCCTCCCAGTTCAGCAGGCCGGTGTCGACCATGGTCTGCTGCACGACCGACAGCGCGGTCTCCAGGCCGACCATGCCCATCGCGGCGACGGCCCACTCGCAGTCCTTGTCCTCGGCCGGGTGCGGCGCGTGGTCGGTCGCGACGGCGTCGATGGTGCCGTCGGCGAGCGCCTTGCGCAGCGCCTGGACGTCCTCGGCGGTGCGCAGCGGCGGGTTCACCTTGTAGACCGGGTCGTAGGAGCGGACCAGCTCGTCGGTGAGCAGCAGGTGGTGCGGGGTGACCTCGGCGGTGACGTCCCAGCCCTTGGCCTTGGCCCAGCGGATGATCTCGACCGAGCCGGCGGTGGAGACGTGGCACACGTGCAGCCGGGAGCCGACGTGCGCGGCGAGCAGCACGTCGCGGGCGATGATCGACTCCTCGGCGACGGCCGGCCAGCCGCCGAGCCCGAGCTCGCCGGAGACCTGGCCCTCGTTCATCTGCGCGCCCTCGGTGAGCCGCGGCTCCTGGGCGTGCTGGGCGACGACGCCGTCGAAGGCCTTGACGTACTCCAGCGCACGGCGCATCAGCACCGCGTCGTCGACGCACTTGCCGTCGTCGGAGAAGACCCGGACGTTCGCGGCGGACTCGTGCATGGCGCCGAGCTCGGCGAGCTTCTTGCCCTCCAGGCCGACGGTGACGGCGCCGACGGGCTGCACGTCGCAGAAGCCGGCCTCCTGGCCGAGGCGCCAGACCTGCTCGACGACGCCGGCGGTGTCGGCCACCGGGGTGGTGTTGGCCATCGCGTGCACGGCGGTGAAGCCGCCCATCGCGGCGGCCTGGGTGCCGGTGAGGACGGTCTCGGCGTCCTCGCGGCCGGGCTCGCGCAGGTGGGTGTGCAGGTCGACCAGGCCGGGCAGCACGATCAGGCCGGTGGCGTCGATCTCGATGTCGGCCTCGACGGCCAGGCCGGTGCCGATCTCCTTGATCACGCCGTCGGCGAGGTGGAGGTCCTGCGGGGCGCCGCCGGCGATCTGGGCGTTGCGGATCAGGTAGGTGGTCACTGACTGGTCTCCACGGATTCGGTACGGGCGGCGGCGTCGTTCGGGCCGTCGGCGAAGACGGCCCCGCCGAGGAGCAGGTACAGCACGGCCATGCGGACCGACACGCCGTTGGCGACCTGCTCGACCACGGTGCAGCGCGGCGAGTCGGCGACCTCGGCGGTGATCTCCATGCCGCGGACCATCGGGCCGGGGTGCATGACGATCGCGTGGTCGGGCAGCTGGGTCATCCGCGGGCCGTTCATGCCGTAGCGGCGGCTGTACTCGCGCTCGGTCGGGAAGAACGCGGCGTTCATGCGCTCGCGCTGCACCCGGAGCATCATCAGCGCGTCCGTCTTGGGGAGCACGCTCTCCAGGTCGTAGCTGACCTCGCAGGGCCAGTTCTCGATGCCGATCGGCAGCAGCGTCGGCGGGGCGACGAAGGTGACCTGGGCACCGAGGGTGGTCAGCAGGTGCACGTTGGAGCGCGCGACCCGGCTGTGCAGGACGTCGCCGACGATCGTCACCCGGCGGCCCGCGAGGTCGTGGCCGGTGCCCGGGTTGAGGTGGCGGCGCATGGTGAAGGCGTCGAGCAGCGCCTGGGTGGGGTGCTCGTGGGTGCCGTCACCGGCGTTGATGACGCTGCCGTGCAGCCAGTCGGACTGCGCCAGGCGGGCCGGCGCGCCGGAGGCGTGGTGGCGGATGACGACCGCGTCGGCGCCCATGGCCTGCAGGGTCAGCGCGGTGTCCTTGAGGCTCTCGCCCTTGGAGACGGACGAGCCCTTGGCGGAGAAGTTGATGACGTCCGCCGAGAGTCGCTTCTCGGCGACCTCGAAGGAGGTCTTGGTACGGGTCGAGTCCTCGAAGAAGAGGTTGACGACGGTTCGGCCGCGCAGCGTGGGCAGCTTCTTCACGGCCCGTCCGGAGAGCTGGGCCAGCTCTTCGGCGGTGTCGAGGATCAGCAGCGCGTCGTCGCGGGTGAGATCGGCGGCGGAGACGAGGTGGCGCATGACGCGGCTACTCCGGAAGGTGCGGTTCGGTCAGGGCCTGCGACGAGCGCTGGGTGTGGTCGCGGTCGCCGACCAGGACGGCGTCGACGCCGTCGGTGTCGGCGAGGCGCACCTGCACGGCCTCGCGCAGCGAGGTGGGCAGGTTCTTGCCCACGTAGTCGGCGCGGATCGGCAGCTCGCGGTGGCCGCGGTCGACCAGGACGGCCAGCTGGACGGCGCGCGGGCGGCCGATGTCGCCGAGCGCGTCGAGCGCGGCGCGGATGGTGCGGCCGGAGAAGAGCACGTCGTCGACGAGGATCACGAGCTTGCCGTCGATGCCGCCGGCCGGGATCTCGGTGTGCTCCAGGGCGCGGGCGGGCTTGAGCCGCAGGTCGTCCCGGTACATCGTGATGTCCAGGGTGCCGAGCGGGATCTCGCGGCCGGTGATCTGGGCCAGCCGGTCGCGCAGGCGGCGGGCGAGGTGGACGCCGCGGGTGTGGATGCCGAGCAGCACGACGTCCTCCGCGCCCTTGGCGCGCTCGACGATCTCGTGCGCTATCCGGGTGACGACCCGGGCGATGTCCGCGCCGTCCAGCACCTGGTGCGGTGCTCGGGGTGACGGATCCTGGTGTGTGGTCATGCCGAAGCGGACCTCCTTCCCCGCCTCACGGGACGGGCCTTAAAGGATGTCTGGGATGGCCCCCGCCGACCGGGCGCGGGCTTCGGGCAATCCTATCAGCGCGCAAGCGGGCAAACGGACCTCCACGATTCCGCTTCACCGGGTTAACGCCCCCGACGCACCCCGGACGCAGGCCATTCGCACGACTGCCCCATTCGGCTTGACGCGACACCTTACTCTACGTAACCTCACAGTGAGTTACGAGACGGACGTCGAACCCACCGGTAACGACGTCGGCAATCGCCCGTGACCCACCACTGAACGCGAAGCAATCTCGTCCGGGGAGATCAATGTCCAGCGACTACGCGAAGCAACTCGGAGGCAAGCTCCGAGCGATCCGCACTCAGCAGGGTCTCTCCCTGCACGGTGTCGAGGAGAAGTCCCAGGGGCGCTGGAAGGCAGTCGTCGTCGGCTCGTACGAGCGCGGCGACCGTGCGGTCACCGTGCAGCGGCTGGCCGAGCTGGCGGAGTTCTACGGCGTCCCGGTGCAGGAGCTGCTGCCCGGCGGCACCCCCGGCGGCGCGGCCGAGCCGCCGCCGCGCCTGGTCCTCGACCTCGAGAGACTGACCCAGGTCCCGTCCGAGAAGGCCGGCCCGCTGCAGCGCTACGCGGCGACCATCCAGAGCCAGCGCGGCGACTACAACGGCAAGGTGCTGTCGATCCGCCAGGACGACCTGCGCACCCTGGCCGTCATCTACGACCAGTCGCCGTCCATCCTTACCGAGCAGCTGATCTCGTGGGGTGTGCTCAACCCCGACGCGCGCCGCGCGGTGCGCGAGGAGGAGACGAGCTGACGCTCCCCGCACCGGCTCCCGCCAGCGGAAACGAGGCTCGTACCGCCCTATCGGGCAAGCAGAAACGTCACGGCGCGGCACCCAGAACCCGGGGGCCGCGCCGTGGCGTTTCGTACACGCCGCTCCTCAGCAGACCGTGCCCAGGCTGTACCCGGGCTGCGCCGCCACGCCGTCCAGCCGCACCGGCCGGGCCGCCGGCGCCCAGTCCGGCCCGCCGCTCGACCACGCCCACGCGGCCGGCCGGAAGTGTCTGTCAGCGGCTCCGCCGCGGGGTTCCTCAGTGACTCCGCCACGGGCCCCGCAGGCCGCCGCCGACCCCTGCGAGCCGTGCAGCACGGCCACGCCCGGCAGCTCCAGCGCCAGCCCGGCGCAGAGCACCGCGCAGACCAGCTCCAGGTCCTCGTCGTTGATCCGCACGACGCCGTCCTCCCACTGGAGCACGCGCGCCGCGGCGCTCAGCTTCCCGCCCGGCGCGTCCACCCGCACCCGCAGCTCGTACACCCCGGCGCCCGCGCCGACCAGCATCCGGCGCAGCACCTCCGCGCCGCGCTGGTGGGCGGTGCGCACCCAGCGGCCGTGCTCCTCGTCCGCCTCGCCGGTGCCGCCGTACAGCCCGCCGTCGAGGATCAGGTCGGCGTGGCTGAGCGTCAGCCCGTTCTCCCGGGCGCGGACCAGGCGCGGCACGAAGTCCCCGGCGAGCTCCTCGCCCTGGTAGGCGAGCAGCTGGGTCTGCAGCGCGGGGTTGACCAGGTAGCGGTCGCGCGAGGCGGGCTCGGCCGGGTCGAGGCCGTGCAGGACGCAGAACTCGGCGAAGTCCTGCGGGTGGAACATCCGCGCCCGGACGGTCTCGAAGCGCCGCAGCGCGTCGGCGAGCAGGTCGGCCGTGTCGGCCAGGTAGCGCTCGAAGTCGGGGGCGTCGGTCACCCGCCAGGCGCGGGCCCGATCGAAGTCCGCGGCGCTGGTCAGCACGCCGATGACGAAGGCCTGGTCGGCGCCCTCCCCGCCGCTCCGCTGGTGCGGGGCACGGGCGCTCGGGCGGGAGCCGCCGGCAGTGCAGTCGGAGATGCGGCGAGGGCGCCTATTGCGGCTCATCGGTAGCTCCTGGCGTCGGCGGGAGACCGCCCGGAAGGGGCGACGGTCGGCGGCGGGGGCCGCCGCTGACCGTGTTACTCCCCAGTCCCGAGCGCCGCACACGTACGGCGTGTCACAGGAATGTAACCACCGGTAATACGCCGATTCTCGCGCCGGTTCTCACGCCGACCGGCCCTCACGCCGACCGGTCCTCACGCGGGCCGTGGCACCCGGGCGAGCTGGCGGGACTGCGCGACCAGGCGGCCGGACTCGTCCCAGACCTCGGCGTCCTCCTCGAAGTACCCGCCGGCCAGGTTGCGGGTGGCGTGGGTGACCCGCAGCCAGCCCGGCACCGGCCTGGCCCGCAGGTGGACGGTCAGTTCGACGGTCGGTGCCCAGCCCGGCATCCCCAGGTCGAAGGTGACCGGCGGCAGCGCGTCGGCGACCAGCAGGAGCAGCAGCGGGTCGGGCTCGCGGCCGTCGGCGAGCCGGAACCAGCCCTGGATCCGCCCGTTGCCGGAGGGCTGCCCGAGCGCCCAGCCGATCGTGGCCGGGTCGAGCCGCAGGTCGAAGCGCTCCAGCAGGGCGGCCTGGGCGATGAGCTCCTTGGGCGCGTGCTCGACGCCGACGCACTGGTCCGGCGGCGGCAGCTGCGGCGGCTGCGCGCTGGTGCGCACCTCGCCGTCGGCGGCCGAGAGGTCCCCGTGGCTGGCGACGACGCGCAGCCGTTCGACGCCGTCCTGGCTGAGCGAGGCGGTGCCGGTGGACAGGCCCCGGCCGGAGCGCAGCACCTCGGTGCGGACGGTGGCCGGGCCGGGCACCGAGGCGGACAGGTAGTAACCGCTGATCGACACCGGGTCGGGGTGGTCGCCGTGCTCCAGCGACAGCGCGTGTCCGGCGACGGCGAGCAGCAGCCCGCCGTTGACGCCGCCGCCGATCTGCCAGCCCGCGCCGAGCTCGCCGTCGTAGCGGCCGGGCTCCTCGGGGTGTCTGCTCAGCGCGATGCCCTGGTCGAACTCGCTGCGGATCGCCGTGGTCATGGGGGTGGCCTGCCCTTCACTGCGGACGTGCGTGGGATACCTGAGGCGCTCGAACGGTAAGTTACCGGCGAGTAGGATCCCAACATACGCCACCCGGGTGAAACGCGCGACGGCCGCCGGACCCTCGTTCGGGTCCGGCGGCCGTTCGCGGGCGAGGCCCGTGCGCGCCTAGCGGCGGATGCTCGGCTTCAGCTCCAGGAAGCGGGCGAGCAGGCCGTTGACGAAGGCCGGGGAGTCGTCCGTGGAGAACTCCTTGGCGATCTCGACGGCCTCGTCCAGGACGACGGCGTCCGGGACGCCGTCCTCCCAGATCAGCTCGTAGGCGCCGAGCCGCAGGACGTTGCGGTCCACGATCGGCATCCGGTCGAGGGTCCAGCCCACCGCGTACTGGGAGATCAGGTCGTCGATCCGGCGGGCGTGCTGGACGTAACCCTCGATCAGCTCCATCGTGTACTCGGCGACCTGGGGGGTGCCCTCGTCGGGCTTGGGCTCGCGGGCGCGGGCCACCCAGTCGGCGAGGACCTGCTGCGGGTCGACCCCGCGGTGGTCGGCCTCGAAGAGGATCTGGAAGGCCCGGGTGCGGGCCTTGGTGCGTGCGGCCGACACGGACTTACTTCACCCGGCCGAGGTAGCTGCCGTCGCGGGTGTCGACCTTGACCTTCTCGCCGGTGACGACGAAGAGCGGGACCTGGATCTCGGCACCGGTCTCAAGGGTGGCCGGCTTGGTGCCACCGGTCGAGCGGTCGCCCTGGACGCCCGGCTCGGTGTGCTCGATGACCAGCTCGACGGAGGTCGGGAGCTCGATGTAGAGGACGGCGCCCTCGTTGGTGGCGACCAGGGCCTCGAAGCCCTCCAGTAGGTACTTGGCGGCGTCGCCGACGACGGCCGGCTCGACGGTCAGCTGGTCGTAGGTGTCCATGTCCATGAACACGAAGTTCTCGCCGTCCTTGTACGAGAACTGCATGCCGCGCTTGTCGACGTTGGCGGTCTCGACCTTGGTGCCGGCGTTGAAGGTCTTGTCGACGACCTTGCCCGTCAGGACCTCCTTGAGCTTCGTACGCACGAAGGCCGGGCCCTTGCCGGGCTTGACGTGCTGGAACTCGACGACGGACCAGAGCTTGCCGCCCTCCAGCTTGAGGACCATGCCGTTCTTGAGATCGTTCGTGGAAGCCACGGGCGCACTTACTCCTGGATATAGCTGTCAAGGAACCAAGGGTCGCGTCCTGCCGCCGGCGGCCCGGGGCCGCCGTCACAGGGCGAGGAGCTCCTTGGTGGTGATGGTGAGCAGCTCGGGCCCGCCCTCTTCGAGGGGGCGCACGACGAGCGTGTCCTCGATCCGGACCCCGCCCTTGCCCGGGATGTGTACCCCCGGACCGACGGTGACCGGTACGCGGCTGTCCAGTTTACCCATGTCCGCCGGACCGAGGCGCGGCGCCTCCCGCATCTCCAGCCCGATGCCGTGGCCCACCGGGTGCGGCGAGGCCTCCGGGTAGCCGGCCGCGTCCAGGATCTGCCGGGCCGCCCGGTCGGGTACGCACTGCTCCACGCCCGGTCCGAGCGCCTCCCGCGCGGCCCGCTGGGCGCGGAACACCAGCCGGTGCAGCTCGACCTGCCAGGGCGCGGGGGCGGCCCCGATGACGAAGGTCCTGGCGGTCGACACGCCGTAGCCGCGGTACTGGGCGCCGAGCACCACGGTCAGGAAGTCGCCCTCCTCGACCCGGCGGTCGGTCGGCTGGTGGGCGGGCTGGCCGGAGTGACTGCCGGTGCCGACCGAGACCGGGAAGGCCGCCCGGTCGGCACCGTGGTCGATCATCCGGCGCTCCAGCTCCATCGCCAGGTGCCGCTCGGTGCGGCCCACCAGGATCGACTCCAGCAGCTCGCCGAGCGCCTGGTCGGCGATCTCGGCGGCGATCCGCAGGTCGGCGATCTCGTGCTCGTCCTTGATCACCCGCAGCCGCTCGACGACCTGCCCCAGCTCGGCCAGCCGTACCCCCTCGGCCAGGCTCGCCACCGCGCGGTGGCGCAGGACGGTCAGGTCGTGCTCCTCCACCGCCATGGCCCGCACCCGCAGCCGGGAGGCCTCGGCCGCGGCGGCCAGCGCGGTGTCCGCCCCGGCCGGGACGGGCACCTGGGTGACGTCGGCGGCGATCAGGTGCTCCCCGGTGTCGTCCGGGGGCAGGTCGTCCGGCAGCGTCAGCAGCACCCGCTCCCTGGTGAGCAGCAGGGTCGCGCCGCAGGGGGCACAGCCGGTCAGGTACCGCACGTTGGCCGGCCGGGTGATCAGCGCCGCATCGGCCCCGGCCGCACTGCAGTGCTCCCGCAGCCGCTCCCGCCGACCCGCGTACGCATCAGACATGCGTCGAGCCTACGAACCCCGCCCCCGATCCGCCCGCCGAGCACCCCCGACGGGGGCGCGACCCCACCCCCCCTCACGCCCCCGGCGGCGCCGTCACCCGCCGTCGGGTTCGATGAGCCCCCGGCGGTAGGCGGGCACGAGGTTCTGCGGGACGAGCAGGTCCCGCCCGTTCAGCGTGATCGGGACCAGCTTCGGCGCGCTCGCCTTCCACTGGGCCCGGCGGTGCCTGGTGTTGCTGCGGGACGTCTTGCGCTTGGGCACGGCCATCGGGATCTCCTATCGGGTGGCGTACGGGAGCAGGGCCATCTCCCGGGCGTTCTTGATCGCCCGGGCCATCGCCCGCTGCTGCTGGACGGTCAGCCGGGTGATGCGCCGGTTCCGGATCTTGCCGCGGTCGGAGACGAACTTCCGCAGGAGATCGGTGTCCTTGTAGTCGATGTACTCGATACCGGCAGTGACCAGCGGGTTGGGCCGGGGCTTCGGCGAGTTGAGTCGTTTACGCACAGTAGTTGTTCCTCAGGCGACGGGGTCGAGCAGGTCGTGGAAGGCGTCGGGCAGGGCCTTCCAGCCGGATTCGCCGGCGGCGAGTTCGGTGTCGGTGAGCAGGCAGGAGTCGAGGAGGTGGGTGATCCCGTCC
Source organism: Kitasatospora sp. NPDC093558 (assembly GCF_040683475.1). NCBI lineage: Bacteria > Bacillati > Actinomycetota > Actinomycetes > Kitasatosporales > Streptomycetaceae > Kitasatospora > Kitasatospora sp. NPDC093558. Next base: position 25,735 of record NZ_JBFBDY010000009.1, read on the forward strand.
ACGTCCAGGCCCTCGGCCGTGAAGCTGAGCTGCTGTACGCGGTCCCCGTGGACGGGGTGCCAGTCGAGGGCGGCGGCGGCCCGGCGGGCGGGCGGGTAGAGGTCCCAGGCCGCGTCGGGCAGCGCGGTCAGCCACGGCCCGCACTCCTCGACCGCGAGGTTCGCCCCGGCCGCGTCCCAGGCCAGCATCAGGTCGGGCCGGTTGGCGAGCCAGAACCGGCCGCGGCTGCGCTGGGCCGCCGGGACGAGCAGTTCGAGCGCCTCGTGCAGCCGCTCGGGGTGCAGCGGCCTGCGCCGCTCCCACACCATCGTGGTGACGCCGCCCTCGTCGTGCTCCTGCGGCAGCAGCGCGAGCGCCGGGTTGACCCGGTCGCGGGCGGCCGCGACGTCGAAGCCGCCGAGCGCGGCCCGGGTGAGCGCGCCGGTGGCGAGGCGCACGACGCGGGCGGTGGGGTGGAGCTGACGGAGCATCGCGAGCCCCGGCGCGTGCGCGGTCGTGCGCGGGACGGCCAGGGTGGTGGCGTACTCGATCTGGTGGGCGAGGGCCTCCGCGCGGGTGCGGGGGTCCTCGGCGGCGGTGTGCTCGCCGTGCTCCACGAGGTCGTCGGGGACGGAGAGTTCGCCCGTGAGCCGGTCGGGGTCGACGGCGGTGACGACGCCCGCGAGCTCGACGGCCTCCGCCAGGGGCCGGCCGTCGACCTCGCCCGCGGCGATGACCTCGACGGCCGGGTGCGGGTCGCTGCCGCCCCACAGCTCGACGACCGCGAGCCCGTGCCGGCCCTCGTCGGCGATGCGCAGCAGCCGCGGCAGCAGGTCCTCCCGCAGGGCGCAGCACGGGCAGTCGTTGAGCAGCGGCACGTCGGCCGGGTCGAACTCGCCGTCCGCGTCGCGCAGCCGGCGGTGGACGACGCCGAGCGAGGCGTCGCGCAGGTCGTGGTGGAGGACGACGGCGTCGACCGCGCCGCTCACCAGCTCCCCGACGGTCCGGCGCCGGTGGCCGGCGTGCAGGCCGGCGACGACCACGACGGGCAGCCTTGTCCCGTCCGCGCCGCTCACCAGCTGGCCTTGCGGACGCCGGGCAGGTGGCCCGCGTGGGCGAGGGTGCGCAGGTTGATCCGGGAGAGGCCGAAGGCGCGGAGGTGGCCGCGCGGGCGGCCGTCGAGGGCGTCGCGGTTGCGGACCCGGGTGGCGCTGGCGTCGCGCGGCTGGCGGGCGAGCTCGGCCTGGGCGGCGGCGCGCTCGGCGGGGCCGGTGGCGGGGTGGGCGATGATCCGCTTGAGCTCGGCGCGGCGCCCGGCGTACCGGGCGACGGTCGCGCGGCGCTGCTCGTTCTTGGCGATCTTGCTCTGCTTGGCCATCAGACCTTGCCCCCTCGGGCGCGGATCCGGGCGACGGCGGCCTCGACGCCGATCGCGTCGACCGTGCGGATCCCCTTGGCGCTGAGCGTGAGCCGGACGTACCGGCCCTCACCGGGCAGCCAGTAGCGCTTGCGCTGGATGTTGGGGTCGAAGCGGCGCGGGGTGCGGCGGTGCGAGTGCGAGATCGCGTTGCCGAAGCCCGGCTTGCGGCCGGTGAGCTGGCAGTGGGCGGACATGGAGGCCCCCAGGAGGTCCGGGAATGGGCGGGACGGTGGTCACGTTACACCAGATGAAAATGACATCCATTTCGGTGTACGGTTCCAGCCCGGCCCCGAACCGCCGCACCACCGACCCCCGGGAGGACCCCGTGGCCCGCAGCGAACTGCGCCCCGTCATCAAGCTCCGCTCCACCGCAGGCACCGGCTACACGTACGTGACCCGCAAGAACCGCCGGAACGACCCGGACCGGATGGTGCTGCGCAAGTACGACCCGGTCGCCCGCGAGCACGTCGACTTCCGCGAAGAGCGCTGACCCCCGCCGAGGAGGCACCCACCCATGAAGCCCGGAATCCACCCCGCCTACCGGCCCGTCGTCTTCCGCGACAAGGTCGGCGGCCTCGCCTTCCTCACTCGCTCGACAGTCACCAGCGACCGCACGGTCGAGTGGGAGGACGGCAACACCTACCCCGTCATCGACGTCGAGATCTCCTCGGCGAGCCACCCCTTCTACACCGGCCAGTCCCGCGTGCTCGACACGGCGGGCCGCGTCGAGCGCTTCCGTCAGCGCTACGGCGACCGGCACAGCTGAGCCGGCCCGGCCGCAGCAGCACACGGCCCCGAACGCCGAACGGCGCCTCCCCGCCCAGGGGAGGCGCCGTCGCGGCAGGCGTGCTCAGGAGCCCTCGGCGCCCCAGCGCTTCTCGACCCCGGCCAGCTTCCAGTACGCGATCGCCACGGCCCACACGACGACGAACAGCCCGGCGATCGCGTACCCGACGTTGTCGAGCGAGATGTCCGCGATCCAGCCGGTGACCGGGTCGGTCAGGTCCAGCTTCTCGTGCAGCACGCCAACCAGCTCGATCGTGCCGATGATGAACGCCACCGCGATCGACAGCCCGGTGATCGTCAGGTTGTAGTACACCTTGCGCACCGGGTTGGAGAACGCCCACTGGTACGCGAAGTTCATGAACGTCCCGTCCAGCGTGTCGAACAGGCTCATCCCCGCCGCGAACAGCAGCGGCAGGCAGACGATCGCGTACCAGGGCAGACCGGCCGCCGCGCCCGAGCCGGCCATCACCATCAGGGTCACCTCGGTCGCGGTGTCGAAGCCGAGGCCGAGCACCATGCCCACCGGGAACATCTGGCCGGGCCGGGTGATCGACTTGGTCGCCCGGTTCAGCACCCGGGCCATGAAGCCGCGCGAGTCCAGGTGCTGCTCCAGCTCCGCCTCGTCGTACTGCCCGGCGCGCATCGCCCGGAACACCTTCAGGATGCCCAGCAGCGCCGCCAGGTTGAGCGCGCCGATCAGGTACAGGAACACACCGGAGGTGGTGGTGCCGATCATGCCGAGCCACTGGTGGGTGGTCGACTCGTCGTCCATCAGCGTGTTCGCCAGTTGCGCGCCGCCCGCGACCAGTGCGGCCATGATGACCACCATCGACGAGTGCCCGAGGGCGAACCAGAAGCCCACCGAGACCGGCCGCTTGCCGTCCGCCATCAGCTTGCGGGTGGTGTTGTCGATCACCGCGATGTGGTCGGCGTCGAACGCGTGCCGCATCCCGAGCGTGTACGCCGTGATGCCGAGGCCCACCCCGAAGACCTGGGTGCCGACGGCGTAGTTGTGGGGCGCCACCAGGAAGACGAGGGTCCCGAACGCCACCACGTGCATGGCCAGGATCACCCCCATCAGCCCGGCGGTGCGGACGGTGTCCTCTCTCCTCCACCTGAAGGTGGGCAGCACGGCGGGCGCGGCCTCGGGGGCGGCGGTTTCGGGCAGGGTCATCTTCGGATCACGCTCCAGCACCTCGTGGAAACACTTCGTGAGATGCCGTGGCCGGTCTCCTGGCTGACGGGGCTCCCGTACCCGCCTTCCCAGGCGCGCGAAGCGCCCAGTGGCGTCTGGGTACGGGCGGACTCCCCCGATCACAGTGGCGAGGGCCGCTCCGGACTGGGACCCCTGAGGGTCCGTCACCGGTCTTCCCGAGCACCACGGCGGGGAACACCGTAGGGGCCAGGACCCACTCATGCAAGGCTGCGCACCTGCGCAGGTGTCCAGGATCACAGGTCGTGAGCTGCCAGAATGTCCGCATGCATCTCGTACCGGCCGACCGCGCGGGCCACCGCACCATCGACGGACACCGGGTCTGCGAGGCCATCGCCGCGATCGGCGACACCGCGCACGTCCGCTCGTGGTCCGAGCGGTTCTCCCTGCTCGCCGACCCCGGACGGCTGGCGATCCTGCTCGCCCTGCACCGCGCGGGACCGCTCGCCGTCACCGACCTCGCCGTCGCCACCGGCATGCGCGACCCGGCCGTCTCCCAGGCCCTGCGGTTGCTGCGCACGGCCGGCGTCGTCACCGGCGACAAGGACGGACGCGTCGTGCGCTACCGGCTCGTCGACGACAGCATGCGCCCCCTCCTCGACGAGTGCGCCGCCGCCGACCACGAGGAGCCCGCCTCCGACCACGAAGAGCCCACCGCCGCGGCGGGCTGACAGGCCCTTCTCCGGAATCACCGCGGGGAACGGACCCGATGAGTACGATCATGGCGTGCCGACCCACCCCCACGCCTGGCCCGCCGACCGCTGGAACACCCGGCCGGTCAGAGCGCGCGTGCTGGCGGTCGCCCGCACCCTCACCTCGGCCACCCGGGTCCTCGACGTCCTCACCCTGCTGAACCGCGACGGCATCGAGCACTACGCCACCGTCAACCCCGGCTCCGCCTTCGCCGACGGCCTCGACGACTACCTGCGCGGCCTGCCCGGCATCACCCTCCTCGACTGGGAGGACGCCGTCCGGCACCACTTCGACCTGGCCGTCGCCTGCGCCGTCCACTCCTCCATGCACCGCCTCGACGCCCGGCTCGTCGTCCTCCCCCACGGCGCCGGCTACAACCGCCTGGTGACCGAGTCCACCGGCGACACCGTCAGCGCAGCCGGCCTCTCCCGCAACGAACTCACCCACCACGGCCGGGTCTTCGTCGACGTCCTCGGCCTCTCCCACCCCGAACAGCTCGACCGGCTGCGGATCTCCTGCCCCGAGGCGCTGGACGTCGCCCAGGTCGTCGGCGACCCCTGCTTCGACCGGATGCTCCGCAGCGAGCGCCTGCGCGACGGCTACCGCGCGGCCCTCGGCGCCGTGGACGGCCGGCGGCTCGTCGTCGTCAACTCCACCTGGAGCGAGCACTCGTTATTCGGCCGCCGCCCCGACCTGCCCCGCCGCCTCGTCCGCCAGCTCCCCGCCGACGAGTACGCGGTCGCCGTCGTCCTCCACCCCAACATCTGGAACCGGCACGACCCCGAGGCCCTGCTCGACGACGCCCGGCGCATGGGCCTGCACCTCGTCCCGCCCCACCAGGGCTGGCAGGCCGCCCTCGTCGCCGCCGACTGCCTGATCGGCGACCACGGCTCGGTGTCCGTCTACGGCGCCGCCCTGGAACGCCCCACCCTGCTCGTCGCCACCGGCGCCGCCGAACTCGACCCGCGCTCCCCCAGCCACGCCTTCGGCCAGGCCGCCCCCGCGCTCGACCCCGACGGCGACCTCGCCGCCCAGCTCGAACAGGCCCTGCAGAAGCAGGACCCGACCGCCCTGCGCCCGGTCACCGACCTCTCCCTCGCCCACCGCGGCCGCTCGGCCGAGGTGCTGCGCCCCCTGCTCTACTCCTTCCTCGACGGGCTGGACGAACCGGACGACGAACCGCTCCTGCCGCCCTACCCGAAGCCCGTCCCCCGCGCCGGCACCCCCGAACGCCCGACGGCCTACGACGTCACGGGCGCGAGCGAGGGCACCGAGGTCAGCCTGCGGCGCTACCCCATCGACCCCGGCGACCACACCCCGCGCGGCTTCCACGCACTCACCGACGAACACCCGGGCGACGCCCTCCGCTACACCGCCGAAGTCCTGGCCCGGACCGAGACGCGCGCCGAACTCCCCGCCACCCGCTGGCTCGCCGACACCGCCGCCGAACTCCCCGGCCTCGCCGTCGCGGTGGCCGCCCTCGGCCCGGCCCGCCACCTCGTCCGGCTGCGCACCGGTCTCCTGCTGGAAGCCCACGCCGAACGGCCCTGGGGCAGCGCCGAACCCCACCTCGACCCGCTGCTCCTCGGCTCCGCCCTGGCCCAGTGGCTCGCCGAAGGCGGCACCCCGGCCGACCTCCCCGAACACGGCCTCACCATCCGCGCGGGAGACCACCGGGTCCGGGTCTCGTTCACCACCGGTCCCTAGCGCCCCTGGAGTTCCCGCAGCCGCGCCCGGCTGCGCTCCGCGAGCGCCGCGTCGCCCAGCTCCTCCGCGAGCTCGACCAGCAGCGTGTGCGCCTGCGCCTCCTTCGCGTACTGGCTCAGCACCTCCGCCCGCTCCACACACTCGGCGGCGTCCGCGACCGCGAGGTCCAGCCGTCCCAGCGCGCGGTGCGCCCGGGCCCGCACCAGCGGCAGCTTCATCAGCATGTCGGTGTCCTTGGTGGCGACGGCCCTCTCGCGAGCCTCGTCGAGGACGGTCAGCGCCTGCTCCGGCCGGCCGTCCGCGATCAGCGCCTGCGCGACGTTGTAGCTCTGCACGATCTCGCCGTGCACGTCACCCCGGTTCTCCTCCAGGGCCAGGGTGAACCGCTCGACCGCCCGCGCCGTCCGCCCGTCGGCGAGGCAGAGCAGGCCGTCCGTCTCGTGGAGCGCCCCCACCAGCGGCCGGTGCGCCACCCGCGGCACCTGCTCCGCGGCGAGCTCCAACTGTTCCTCGGCGAGCGCGAATTCCTTCCGCTCGAGGTGCGCGCGGGCGAGCTGGTTGCGCATCCGGACGACGGCGTCGGGCTGGTTGTCCCACAGCGCCGACTCGACGCCGAGCCGGTGGGTGGCGATCCAGTCCTGGTAGAGCTTGCGGTCGTGGTACAGCCGCCACAGCGACTCGCAGAGCCGCCACACCTCGCCGTGCCACCCCTGGCCGGCCGCCGCCTCCACCGCCGATCGCAGGTCGGCCCGTTCGGCGTACAGCCACTCCAGTGCCTCCGCGTACGAGGCGAAGCCCGGCAGCTCGTCGCCACTCGGCTCCTGCACCCGCAGCCTCGACCCCATGGCCCGGTCCGCCACCGATGCCCGGCCTCGGAAGTAGGCCACGACGCGGGCGAGGAGCTCGGTCCGGCCGGGCAGTTCGCGGGTGTGGTGGTGGGCGTGCGACCGGACCACATCATGGGCCCGGTAGAGCTCGTCCGGCCCGCTGTCCACCACCTCGTCCAGCAGATGGACGTCACGCAGTTCCTTCAGCGCGGCCACGGCCCGCTCGACGCCCGCCGCCCTGGCCAGTTCGGCCGAGACGAACGGGCCGGAGTGCACGCCGATCACGTGGTAGAGCGCCCGGCCGTGCGGCGTCAGCCGCTCGTAGACCAGGTCGTAGGTCGGACGGAGGTCCCCCTCCTCGTCGTTGAGCACGGCCGACTTGCCCTCCCGGTCCCGAAGTTCGGCCACCACCCGGCCCACCGCCACGTGGTCGCGGTCCAGCAGCTGGCTCCCGACCACGCTCAGCGCGAGCGGCAGCCCGCCGCACAGCTCGACCAGCTCGGCCAGTTCCCCGTCGGTACCCCGCCCGGAGTCCAGCCACGTCCGCACCAGGTCGGCGCCGGCCGTCGTGCTCAGCGGTCCCAGCTGCCGCACATCGGCGCCGTCCATCCGCAGGGCGGCCAGGCGGCGCCGGCTCGCGACCACCACCAGCCCGCTGGACGGCAGCAGCGCGCGGACCTCGGCGGCGTGCTCGACGTTGTCCAGGACGAACAGGCAGCGGCGCCCGGCGGTGGCCGTCCGGAACTCCGTGAACCGCTCGGCCTCCGCAGCCGGGGGCTTCACCCCGAGGGCGCGCAGGAAACCGCCCAGCAGCGCGGGGAGGTCCACGCCGCCCTGGTGCCGGTAGGCCTGGAGGTCGGCGTAGAGGTCACCGTCCGGGAAGTGCGCCCGGGACTCGTCGGTGAACTTGGCGATCAGCTCGGTCTTCCCGACGCCACCGAGCCCGGTGAGCACCACGATCCCGCGCCGGCCCTCGTCCACCGGGACCAACGCGGCCGTGAGCGCCGCCAGTTCGGCCTCGCGGTTGACGAAGGGACCGTTCGGCCGACGGACCTGATGCGGAGTCCGGTGCTTCGCCCCCATGTGGACCGTGACGTTCCCGCCCTGGAACACGTTCCCGTGCACCGTGCCCGAAACCCTGTTGGACACCTCGAAGCCGTCCACCCGTCCGCTCCCTCCGCCGGCCCGGGCCCAGCCTACGGCGTGCCGGCCTCCGCCACCTGAATCCGGCTCAGGCCGCCTGGCAGGTCGGGCACCAGAACAGGTTGCGCGCCGCGTGCGACTCCGTCCGCACGTCCGTGCCGCAGACCAGGCAGGGCATCGCGGCGCGGCGGTAGACGTAGACCTCGCCGCCGTGGTCGTCCACGCGCGGCGGGCGGCCCATCGCCTCGGGGGTGTGCTCGGGGCGGACGGTGTCGATCCGGCCGGCGCCGACGCCCTCGCGCATCAGGCCGACCAGGTCCGCCCAGATCGCGTCCCACTCGGCCCGCCCGAGGTCGCGGCCGGCCCGGTGCGGGGCGATGCCGTGCCGGAAGAGCACCTCGGCGCGGTAGACGTTGCCCACCCCGGCCAGCACCTTCTGGTCCATCAGCAGGGCCGCGACGGTCGTGCGGCTGGCCGATATCCGGCGCCAGGCGGCGTCCGGGTCGGCGTCGGAGCGCAGCGGGTCGGGGCCGAGGCGCGCGGCGACGGCGGCCTTCTCGGCGCCGGTGATCAGCGCGCAGGTGTTGGGGCCGCGCAGGTCGGCGTGGGCGTCGTCGCCCTCCAGGCGCAGCCGGATCAGGCCGACGGGCGCCGGCGCGGGCCCAGCGCCGAAGGTCAAGCCGCCGTAGAGGCCGAGGTGGACGTGGACCCAGGCGCCCTCCTCGAAGCCGAGGAAGAGGTGCTTGCCGATGGCCTCCGCCCCGGCCAGGACCTGCCCGTCGATGAGCTTGGCGTCGTCGGCGAACCGGCCCTGCGGGCTGGACACCCGGACGGGACGGCCGCCGAAGGCCTCGGTGCTCTCGGCCGCGAGGCGGTGGATGATGTGGCCTTCCGGCACGGGCTCGGCTCCCCAGGGACGGATCAACTCGACCCGCCCATCATCGCAGCCGCCACCGACAACCCGGCGAACGCGCAGGTCAGCGGACCGGCATCCCCATGAGCCTGGCCAGGATCACCCGGTCGAGCTCGGCCGCCGTCGCGGCGACGTCCAGGTACGAGTTGTCGATGATCGGCAGCCCGGAGTTGTACCAGCCGGCCATCCGCCCGTGGATGCGGGCGACCTCCTCGTCGCCCAGCCGCCGGTTGCCGCTGCGCCGGGCGTTGCGGCCGAGCACCGAGTCGAGGCTGGGCAGGAGCACGACGGGCAGCATGCCGGGGCCGATGTGCCGCTTCCAGCCGCCGAGGCCGATGGCCGGACGGTCGGGGAAGACGGCGTCGTCGATGATGCAGGAGATGCCGTTGGCGAGGTAGTTGCGGCAGGCGAAGCCGCAGGTGCGGCGGGCCAGCCGGTACTGGGCCTCGGAGGCGTTGTTCCAGCCGGTCTGCGGGTTGGCGAAGCCGGACTGCACCCACTCGCGGACGTCGTCCAGGCTGATGTGCGCGGTCGGGGTGTGCCGCCGCTCGGCCCAGTACCGGGCGACGGTGGTCTTGCCGGCGCCGGCGGGCCCGATCAGCAGGACGGCGATCGGTCCGGCGGGCGCGTGCCGCTGCGAGGGGTGGGCCGGGAGCTGGACGGGCGCGCCGGAGGGGAGGACGAAGTGCCCGGTGGCCCCGGCCGGCATCGGCGCTGCAGGAGCGGGAGCGGGAGCCGGCGCAGGAGCCGGAGAACCCGGCACCGGCGCGGGCGGGACGGGCGGCGGCACGCGCCCGCCGAACGGCACCGGACCGGGGGACGTCGCGGCCGTGGCGGCCCCGGCAGCCGACCGGACCGGCGGAGCAACAGGACGAGGGGGCACCTGTCCACCCCCGGCGTACTGCGTCACGGTCACCTCCCGACTTCTCCCAGCGGGGACACTACACGGAGGCCCGGCGACGGGCACAGTCCGCCGCCGGGCCGCCGCCCGTCCGAGCCCTCCGGGCCTCCGTCAGCGCGTGGTGAGCTGCTCCGCCAGGGCGCGCAGGGCGAGTTCGTACGAGCCGAGCCCGAACCCGGCGATGGTGCCGGAGGCGACGGCGGCGATGACCGAGGTGTGCCGGAAGGTCTCGCGCGCGTACGGGTTGGAGATGTGCACCTCGATGAGCGGCGCGGTGCGCTGGGCCGCCGCGTCCCGCATCGCGTACGAGTAGTGCGTGAACGCGCCCGGGTTGATCACCACGGGCACCTTGCCGTCGGCCGCCTCGTGCAGCCACTCGACCATCTGCTGCTCGGAGTTGGTCTCGTGCACCTCGACCTCGAAGCCGAACTCCGCGCCGAGCGCCGTGCAGCGCTCGACCAGCCCGGCGTACGAGGTGGCGCCGTAGACGTCCGGCTCGCGGCTGCCGAGGCGCCCGAGGTTGGGGCCGTTGAGCACCATGACCCTGGTCACGCCGAGACCTCCGCGTAGGCGGCGACGAGCAGCGACGGGTCGGGGCCCTCCAGGACGGACGTCTTGCCGAGGCCGTCCAGGACGATGAAGCGGATCAGGTCGCCGCGCGACTTCTTGTCGATCTTCATGGCGTCCAGCAGCTTCGGCCAGGCGTCCGCCCGGTAGGTCAGCGGCAGGCCGACGGAGGCCAGCACGCTGCGGTGCCGGTCGGCCGTCTCGTCGTCCAACCGCCCGGCCAGGCGGCCGAGTTCGGCGGCGTAGACCATGCCGATGGAGATCGCGGCGCCGTGCCGCCACTTGTAGCGCTCGTTGCGCTCGATGGCGTGGCCCAGCGTGTGGCCGTAGTTGAGGATCTCCCGCTGACCGGACTCCTTGAGGTCGCCGGAGACCACGTCGGCCTTGACCTGGATGGCGCGCCGGATCAGCTCGACGGTGTGCGGGCCGGCCGGCGTCCTGGCGCCCTCCGGGTCGGCCTCGATCAGGTCGAGGATCGCCGGGTCGGCGATGAAGCCGCACTTGATGACCTCGGCGAGGCCGGAGACGTAGTCGTGCGTGGGCACGGTCTCCAGGGTGCCCAGGTCGGCCAGCACGCCCACCGGCGGGTGGAAGGCGCCGACCATGTTCTTGCCCTCGGCGATGTTGATGCCGGTCTTGCCGCCGACGGCCGCGTCGACCATGCCGAGCAGGGTGGTCGGCATCGACACCCAGCGCACCCCGCGCAGCCAGGTCGCGGCGACGAAGCCGGCCAGGTCGGTGGTGGCGCCGCCGCCGAGGCCGACGATGACGTCGCTGCGGGTGAACCCGGTCTGCCCGAGCACCGACCAGCAGTACGCGGCGACCTCGGCGCTCTTCGCCTCCTCGGCGTTCGGCACCTGGAGCGCGATCGCCTCGTAGCCCTCGCCGAGCAGGTCGTCGCGGATGGCGTCGGCGGTGGCAGCGAGCGCCTCGGGGTGGATGATCGCGACCCGCTTCGCACGGGTGCCGATCAGCGGCGCCAGCTCGCCGAGCAGCTGGTGCCCGATCAGCACGTCGTACGGGTCGTGGCCGGCGCTGCCGCCGACGTGAATCCTGACGGTGTCAGTCATGGGGGGTCTTCAGCTCCAGTGCTTCCAGTACGGCGTCCGCGACCTGCTCGGGAGTGCGGCCCGCGGTGTCGACGACGGCGGTGGCCACCTCGAGGTAGAGGGGGCGGCGGGCGTCCATCAGCTCGCGCCAGCGGGCCCGCGGGTTGACGGCCAGCAGCGGCCGCGGGGCGTCCAGGCCGACCCGCTTGACGGCGTCGCCCAGCGGGACCTCCAGGAACACCACGGGCAGCTCGCGCAGCAGCGCGCGGGTGGCCTCGGCCATCACCGCGCCGCCGCCGAGCGCGAGCACCCCGTCGTGGCCCTCGACGGCCGCGCGCACGGCGCCGACCTCCAGCTCGCGGAAGTACGGCTCGCCCTCGTCGATGAAGATCTCGGGGATCGGCTTGCCGGCCAGCGCCTCGATGTCGGCGTCGGTGTCCCGGTAGCCGACGCCGAGGCGCTCGGCCAGGGCCCGCCCGACGGTGGACTTGCCACTGCCGGGCGGGCCGACCAGCACGACGACCGGCATCGTCATCGGACGATCAGGTGGTCGAGGTAGCCCTGCACGTTGCGCCGCGTCTCGGAGACGTGGTCGCCGCCGAACTTCTCGTTGACCGCGTCGGCCAGCACCAGGGCGACCATCGCCTCGGCCACGATGCCCGCGGCGGGCACCGCGCAGACGTCCGAGCGCTGGTGGTGCGCCTTGGCCGGCTCGCCGGTGCGCACGTCCAGCGTCTGCAGGGCGCGCGGCACGGTCGCGATCGGCTTCATCGCGGCGCGCACGCGCAGCAGCTCGCCGGTGGACAGACCGCCCTCGGTGCCGCCCGAGCGGCCGGTGGTGCGCTTGACGCCCTCGGCGGTCGGGACGATCTCGTCGTGCGCCTTCGAGCCGGGCACCCGGGCCAGCTCGAAGCCGTCGCCGACCTCGACGCCCTTGATCGCCTGGATGCCCATCAGCGCGGCGGCCAGCCGGGCGTCCAGGCGGCGGTCCCAGTGCACGTGCGAGCCGAGGCCCACCGGCACCCCGTACGCCAGCACCTCGACGACGCCGCCGAGCGTGTCGCCGTCCTTGTGGGCCTGGTCGATCTCGGCGACCATCGCCTTCGACGCGTCGGCGTCCAGGCAGCGCACCGGGTCCTCGTCCAGCCGCGCCTCGTCCGAGGGCAGCGGCAGCACGCCGGCCGGCGCCTTGGCCGCGGCCAGCTCGACGACGTGGCTGACGATCTCGATCCCGCAGGTCTCCTTCAGGTACGCGCGGGCGACGGCGCCGAGCGCGACCCGGGCGGCCGTCTCGCGGGCGCTCGCGCGCTCCAGGATCGGGCGGGCCTCCTCGATCGAGTACTTCTGCATGCCGGCGAGGTCGGCGTGGCCCGGGCGCGGGCGGGTGAGCGCCTCGTTGCGGGCGAGGCCTGCGAGCACCTCGGGGTCGACCGGGTCGGCCGACATGACCTGGTCCCACTTCGGCCACTCGGTGTTGCCGACCATGATGGCCACCGGGCTGCCCATGGTCAGACCGTGCCGGACGCCACCGAGGAAGGTCACCTCGTCCTGCTCGAACTTCATCCGCGCGCCGCGGCCGTAACCGAGCCGGCGGCGCGCCAGCGCGTCGGCCACCACAGCGGTGGTGACCGGTACACCAGCGGGCAGGCCCTCCAGCGTCGCGACCAGTGCGGGGCCGTGCGACTCCCCCGCCGTCAGCCAACGCAACGTACCCAATGGAGCTCCTTCATCAGCGGGCCGGCCCACGGGCCGCCCAGGGCGTGCCTTCCGATCGAATCCTTTCATGCCCCGGCGCCGCCCGGGGGGCCGGTCCGCGTGACGGACGAGGACCGAGGGGTCAATGGGGCGGACGGGGCCGAACGGGCGAGTCGGGACCAGAGCGGACAAGCCGGCCACGGACGGAGCGCGGCGCCTCAGCGCCCGGCGAGCGCCTTCTCCCCCGCCTCCCGCATGGCCGCGAGCGGCCCGGGCGTCCGTCCCGTGAACGCCTCGCTCTGCAGGACCGCCTGGTGAACCAGCAGGTCGAGCCCTCCGAGGACGGTGGCCCCGCGCCCGGCGCACGCGGCGGCCAGCGCTGTCGGCCAGGGGTGGTAGAGCACGTCGAACAGCGCCCCGGGCGCGGCGGGCAGCGCCGCGGCGAACCCGTCCGTGGCACCGACCGGCGTGGTGGAGACGGTCAGCGGCTGCGCCAGCGCCTCCGCGCCGCGCTCCCAGTCGGCCGTCCGCACGACGACGCCGAGCCGCTCGCCGAGCTCGGCCATCTCCCGAGCCCGCTCGGCGCTGCGCACGTAGACCGTCACCTCGCCGGTGCAGATCTGTGCCAGCGCCGCCAGCGCCGAGGACGCGGTGGCCCCCGCGCCCAGCACCGCCGCGCCCGGCACCTCGGTGATGCCGCGCTCGCGCAGCGCGTTCACCAGACCGGGGACGTCGGTGTTGTCGCCGGTGCGCCGCCCGTCGGCGGTGAACACCACGGTGTTCACGGCGTCCACCGCGCGCGCCGTCGCACTGACCTCGTCGAGCAGCGGGATGACCGCCCGCTTCAACGGCATGGTCAGCGACAGGCCCGCCCACTCCTGCTCGTCCAGCCCGGCGACGAACCCGGGCAGCGCGGCCTCGTCCAGCTCGAACCGGTCGTAGCGCCAGCCGTCCAGCCCGAGCGCCGCGAAGGCGGCCCGGTGCAGGTCCGGCGAGAGCGAGTGGGCGATCGGCGAGCCGAGGACGGCGGCCCGGTGCTTGGTGGTCAACGCAGCTTCTCCGTGGGCGGGTTACCGGTGCGGACTACTTGGTGGTGCAGTGGCCGCGGGCCTCGTCGAAGTTCTGGCCGGCCGCCTGGCAGTACTCCTTGACGTTGGCGTAGTGCTCCTTGGCCGTCTCGGCGAAGCGGGTCTCGGTCGGGGACATCGCGATGAAGTACAGCCACTTGCCGTCCGCCGGGTGCAGCACCGCGTTGATCGCCCCGTCGCCGGGGTTGGAGATCGGCGTCGGCGGCAGGCCGGGGTTGAGGTAGGTGTTGTACTTGTTGGACGCGTTGTCCATGTCCTGCTTGTTGAGGTCCTTGCGGCCCAGCGAGTACTGCAGCGTGGTGTCCATGCCGAGGCGGTGGTGGGTCTCGGGCTCGTTGGCCAGGCGGTTCTGGATGGTCTTGGCCATCTTCGCGAAGTCCGCCGGGTTGTTGCCCTCGCGCTGCAGGATGCTCGCCTCGGTGATCACCTCGTAGCCGTTCTTGAGGCCCACCGAGGCGGCCTGGCCGTCCAGGTTCGCGTACTTGTCGACGGCGTTCTTCACCATCTGCTTGAGCAGGTCCTCGGGCTTCATGCCGTCGGCGATGTTGTAGCGGGTCGGCCAGAGGAAGCCCTCGATGTTGCCGTTCGCATACGCCGGCAGGCCGAGGTCGTTGAGGTGGGCCTTGGCTACGCCCGCCGTAGTGCCCGTCTGGAGCTTCAGCTTATCGTCGATCTTGGCGTAGATCTCGGAGGAGTTCTTGCCCTCCGGGAACACGATGGTCGCGCCGCCCGCCTGGTCGAGCAGCTCCTTGAGCGCCGCGGCGGCCGGCATCTCCTTCTTCAGCGTGTAGAAGCCCGGCTGCACGGTCGTGCACTTCGACTCGGCGTCACAGGCCTTGCTGTACGCGTCGACGCTCTTGACCACGCCGGCGTTCTTCAGCGCGAGGCCGACCTGGGCGCCGACCGCGCCCGGCTTGACCTCGACCTGGACGGATCCGGTGCCCTCGCCCGTGAAGTCCGGCGGCGGGCCGAAGTGGTCCTTGTAGAAGCCGTAGCCCCACCAGCCGGCCCCGGCCATGGCGCCGACCAGCACCAGCGCGACCACCAGGCAGGCACCGCTGTTGCGGCGGCCCGACTTCTTGCCCTTCTCCTTGCGCTTCTTCTGCGCCTCCCGGGAGACGTCCTCCTCGCCGAGGAAGCCGATCTCCCCGTGCTCGCCGGCCTCCTCGGGGTACTCGCCGTCCCCGTGGTGGCCGTCGTCGTGGTGGCCCTCCTCGAAGTGGTCGTCCCACTCCTCCTCGGCCGGCTCGTGCCCGGCCACCGGAGCGGCACCCGCCTCCAGCGCGGCGGCCTCCGCCTCCCAGTCGATCCCGTCCGGCCCGGGCCCGGAGACGGGCTCGGCCTGCTGGGGTACGGGCTGCGCGGCCTGCCGGGGCGCCTGCTGCTGCATCTGCTGCGGGGGAACCTGCTGCTGGTACTGCTCCTGCTGCGGGTAGCCCTGCTGGCCCATCTGCTGCTGGCCCATGGGCTGCTGCGGCATCTGCTGCTGGGGGTACTGCCCCTGCTGCGGGAAGCCCTGCTGACCCATCGGCTGCTGGCCCATCGGCTGCTGGTACTGCCCCTGCTGGGGGTACTGGCCGTGCTGCTGCCCCTGCTGCTGGTACTGCTCCTGACCCGGGTAGCCCTGGCCGTACCCCTGCTGCTGGAAGCCCTGCGGGTCCTGGTAACCCTGCTGGCCCATGCCCTGCTGACCCATGCCCTGCTGGGCCATCTGCTGCTGGTACTGCTCCTGCTGCGGGTAGCCCTGCTGGCCCATGTGCTGCTGGGCCGTCTGCTGCCACTGGCCGTCCTGCTGTCCGCCGTAGGCGGGATCACCGGGGTGCCACGGCTCGGCGCCCTGGGGGCCGTAGCCCCGACCCAGATCGGTCATGGATCCCCTTACCCGACGGAGACGGCCGGCGGATCGGACCGGCCGCGCGGGACGGCGTCCCGGCTGATTGTCGAACCGGCGTGCTAGCGCAACGCCTGGGAGGAGACGTTACCGTACCGCAGACATACCGCCGTAAAGGCGAAAGCTCCGTCAGCGCCCGCCCTGACCTGCCGGGGCTCCGCCCGGCTGGGAGGCCGCCGCCGGTGAGGGCGTGCCCGAGGCCGCCGCCGAGGCGCTCGCCTGCGCCGCCCGGTAGGCGTTGAAGTCCACCACGTTGCGCTGCTGCACGTCGAAGCTGTCGGTGAAGCGGGTGTCGCCCGGCTTCACGGTGACGAAGTACAGCCAGTCGCCGGGCGCCGGGTCCAGCGCGGCCATGATCGCCTGCCGTCCGGGGTTGGAGATCGGCGACGGCGGCAGCCCGGGGTGCAGGTAGGTGTTGTAGGGCGAGTCCAGCCTGGTGTCGGTCACCGTGGTGTTCAGGGTGGACCTGCCGAGCGCGTAGTTGATGGTGGAGTCCAGCTGGAGCGGCATCTTCTTCGCCAACCGGTTGTAGATCACCCGCGCGACCTTGGCCATGTCCTCGGTGTTGTCGGCCTCGCCCTGGACCATGCTCGCCACCGTGACCAGCCCGTACAGGCTCTGCCCGAGGGTCTGGGCGACGACGTTCGCGTCGTCCCGGGTGTACTCCTTGCCGGCCCGCTCGACCATCTGCTTCAGCAGGTCGAGGGCGGTGGTCCCGTCCGTGACGCTGTACTTGGCGGGGAAGAGGTAGCCCTCGGGGCTGCCGTTGGCGAAATCCGGCAGGCCGAGCTCGGCGCCCTGCTCCTGTGCGGTGCGCTGGGTGGTGCCGGCCGGGAGGTTCAGCTTCTTGTCGATCGCCGCGAAGACCTGGTAGTCGCGCCAGCCCTCGGGAATGGTCAGGCCGTTGGCGTTCGCCGGGTCGATCAGGACGGCCAGCGCCGCCGCGGCCGACATCTTCTGCTTCAGCGTGTACGTGCCGGGCTGGATCCGCCCGGCCGCCGCCGCGCTGCCCTTGGCCGCCCGGGTGAAGGCGAGCGAGCTCGCCACGACGCCGTTGCGCACCAGCGCCGACGCGATCTGCGACAGGCCCGCGCCCTCCGGCACCGAGACCTGGACGTCCCCGGCGCCCTGCCCCGCGTAGTCCGCGGCGGCCGGCGGCTTGCGCTGCCCCTGCACCCAGGTCCACCCGGCCAGTCCCGCCCCGCCGAAGACGGCCACCAGGGCGAGCGCGGTGAGCCCGCAGGCCAGCCCGTTACGCCATCGGTGGGGATCCGGTGCATCGGGGCGCGGGCGGGGCGCGCCCGGCGGACGGCCCTCCGGTTCCAGCACCGGCGCACCGAGGTGACCGGGCGTGAGCCCAGGGTGGAAGTCCTGGTCGGTCATGGCGCGCGCCCCCTCGGCGGTCCCGGAAGAAACGAAGGGGGTCCGTGCGGACGCGTCCGCACGGACCCCTCTCCGGGACGTTAGAGCAGGCCGGTCAGCCCGCCGCCTCGACGCTCTCACCGGGCGGGCGTCCGCTCACCCGTTCGGACTCAAGCGCGGACTGCAGGATCACGACCGCGGCGGCCTGGTCGACCACCGAGCGCCCCTTCTTCGCCTTGACGCCCGAGGCCCGCAGCCCGTGGGTCGCGGTGACGGTGGACATCCGCTCGTCGACCAGCCGGACCGGCACCGGGTACACCCGGTTGGCCAGCCGCGCCGCGTACGCGCGGACCTTCTCCGCCGCCGGACCCTCCTTGCCGCTGAGCGAGCGCGGCAGCCCGACGACCACCTCGATCGCGCCGTACTCGTCGACGATCGCGGCGATCCTGGCCTGCGACTTCACACCGGCCGGGACGGTCTCCACCGGGGTGGCGAGCACCCCGTCGGGGTCGCAGGACGCGACCCCGATCCGGGCGTCACCGACGTCGACGGCGATCCGCCGCCCACGTCTGAAGGGCCTCTCCTCGAACTCCATCAGGAGGCGCGCTCCGCGACCAGGCCGCGCACCGCGGCGATGGCCTCGCCGACCGCGGCCGGGTTGGACCCGCCGCCCTGGGCGACGTCGTCCTTGCCGCCACCGCCGCCGCCGAGGGTCTTGGCGGCGACGCGGACGAGCTCACCGGCCTTGATACCGCGGCCACGGGCGTCCTCGTTGGTGGCGATCACGGTCAGCGGGCGGTCGTTCGCCACGGTGAAGGCGGCAACCACGGCCGGGCGCGAGCCGAGGCGGCCGCGCACGTCCAGGACCAGCTTGCGCAGCTCGTCCGCGCCGACCCCGTCGGCGACCTGGGCGGCCACCACGGAGATGCCGTGCACGTCCTCGGCCGAGTCGGCGAGGCCCGCCGCGGCGGCCAGCACCTTCTCGGCGCGGAAGCGCTCGATCTCCTTCTCGGCGTCCTTGAGCTTGGTGAGCATGCCCGAGATCTTCTCCGGCAGCTCCTCCGGGCGGCCCTTGACCAGCTCGGTGAGCTGGGAGACCACGGTGTGCTCGCGGGCCAGGAACTTGTACGCGTCGACGCCGACCAGCGCCTCGACGCGGCGCACGCCGGAGCCGATCGAGGACTCGCCGAGCAGCTTCACCAGGCCCAGCTGGGCGGTGTTGCCGACGTGGGTGCCACCGCACAGCTCCTTGGAGAAGTCGCCGATGGTGACGACCCGGACCTCGTCGCCGTACTTCTCGCCGAACATCGCGATGGCGCCGGCCTTGCGGGCCTGGTCCATCGTCATGATCTCGGCGGTGACCTCCAGTTCGCGGGTCAGCACGTCGTTGATCTTCTGCTCGACGTCGGTCAGCACGCTGCCGGGCACGGCGGACGGCGAGCCGAAGTCGAAGCGGAAGCGGCCCGGGGCGTTCTCGGAGCCGGCCTGGGCGGCCGTCGGGCCGAGCGCGTCGCGCAGCGCCTGGTGGGTCAGGTGGGTCGCCGAGTGGGCGCGGGCGATCGCCCGGCGGCGGTCCGTGTCGATCGTGGCGTACGCGGACGCGCCGAGCACGACCTCGCCGAACAGCACCCCGCCGGAGTGGACGATCACGCCGGGGACGGGCTGCTGCACGTCGCGGATCTCGACGACCGCGCCGGACTCCAGCCGGATCCGGCCGTGGTCGGCGAGCTGGCCGCCGCCCTCGGCGTAGAACGGGGTGCGGTCGAGGATGATCTCGACCTCGTCGCCCTCGGAGGCGGCCGGCGCCGGGACGCCGTCCACCAGCAGGCCGACCACGGTGGCCTCGCCCTCGGTGAGGGTGTAGCCGGTGAACCGGCTCGCGCCGGCCTGGTCGGCGACCTCGCGGTACGCGGCGACGTCGGCGTGGCCCATCTTCTTGGCCTTGGCGTCGGCCTTGGCGCGGTCCCGCTGCTCCTGCATCAGGCGGCGGAAGCCGGCCTCGTCGACCTGGAGGCCCTGCTCCTCGGCCATCTCCAGGGTCAGGTCGATCGGGAAGCCGTACGTGTCGTGCAGCTTGAACGCCTGGTCGCCGGAGAGGACGATGCCGCCGGCCTGCTTGGTCTCGGTGACCGCCGCGTCCAGCAGGTTGGTGCCGGCCTTCAGCGTCTGCAGGAAGGCCGACTCCTCGCCGACGACGACCGTCTCGATGCGCTTGCGGTCGGCCTCCAGCTCCGGGTACTGCGGCGCCATCGCCTTGATGGCGATGTCGATCAGGTCCTTGGCGACCGGACCGGTGGCACCCAGCAGGCGCATGTTGCGGATGGCGCGGCGCAGGATGCGGCGCAGCACGTAGCCGCGGCCCTCGTTGCCGGGGGAGACGCCGTCGCCGACGAGCATCAGCGCGGTGCGGATGTGGTCGGTGACCACGCGCAGCGACACGTCCGACTTGTGGTCGGCGCCGTAGGTGTGGCCGGTGAGCTCGGCGGCGCGGTCGAGGATCATCCGGCTGGTGTCGATCTCGAAGAGGTTGTCGACGTCCTGCAGGATGGCGGCGAGGCGCTCCAGGCCGAGGCCGGTGTCGATGTTCTTGCTCGGCAGGTCGCCGAGGATCTCGAAGCCGTCCTTGCCGTCGCCGTGGCCGCGCTCGTACTGCATGAAGACCAGGTTCCAGATCTCCAGGTAGCGCTCGCCGTTGACGGCCGGGCCGCCCTCCTCGCCGTAGGCGGGGCCGCGGTCGTAGTTGATCTCCGAGCACGGGCCGCACGGGCCGGGGACGCCCATCGACCAGAAGTTGTCCTTCATGCCCAGGCGCTGGATGCGCTCCGAGGGCACGCCGATGACGTCACGCCAGATCTGCTCGGCCTCGTCGTCGTCCTTGTAGACGGTGATCCAGAGCTTCTCCTTCTCCAGGCCGTAGCCGCCGTCCGCGACGGGAGTGGTGAGCAGCTCCCAGGCGAACTTGATGGCTCCTTCCTTGAAGTAGTCGCCGAAGGAGAAGTTGCCGCACATCTGGAAGAAGGAGCCGTGCCGGGTGGTCTTCCCGACCTCCTCGATGTCCAGGGTGCGCACGCACTTCTGGACGCTGGTGGCGCGCGAGAACTGCGGCTTGACCTCGCCCAGGAAGTAGGGCTTGAACGGCACCATGCCGGCGTTGACCAGCAGCAGGGTGGGGTCGTCGGCGACCAGGGACGCCGACGGAACGACGGTGTGGCCGCGCTCCTCGAAGAAGCGCAGCCAGCGGCGGCGGATCTCAGCCGACTCCATTAGTGGTCCTTCCGGTTCGGGGTGCCACCCCGCGGCGGCAGGGCGCGGCGGGGCGTTTCTTCAATGGCTTGGGTGGTGCGGGCTCTGCGGGCTGGAGGCAGGGCGGCGGCCGGGCTGCCGGGCGCCGCCGAGATAGCTCGGTACTGCGGCTCGCCCCGCAGGGCAGGGCGCTCGCGCCGAGGCTCGACGACGGCCGTGCCGTGGAGTCCGAGGTCGTCGCGCAGCTGGTCCTCACGCTCGGCCATGCCGGCCTTCACGTCCTTGGCGAACTGCTTGGCCAGGTCGCCCAGGTGCAGCGCACCGCGCGCGGCGGTGCCGGAGAGGCTGTCCGGGGTGAGCCGGTGCACGGCCTCGTTGGCCTTGTTCATGGCCCAGACGGTGGCGCCGGCGCCGACCGCCATCCAGAAGATGCGTCGCACCATGGCGTCAGCCCCTCAC
>NZ_JBFBDY010000010.1:0-33210 GCF_040683475.1 Kitasatospora sp. NPDC093558
GCCGCCGGGGCGGCGGGCTGGCCGGCGCTCGGGGCCAGGGGGCCCAGGGTGCTGGTGACCTTGTCGCCGCCGGGCAGCTTGTTGGCGGTGTCGGTGACCGCGCCGGTGACCGCGGGGTTCTGCAGCGCCGTGGTGGGCAGTCCGACCCCGCCGGGCACGGGGGCGTCGGCGGACGCGGTGCCGGCGCCGACCGCCGCGATGGCGATGCCGACTGCCGCGGTGCCGACGGCCTTGAGAGCCTGCTTCATGAGTTCGTCCCCTTGAGTCCTCGTCGGAGGCCGACGCGATACGCGGTGACGGACGACCGACCGTCGCCACGGCCTGTCGGCGATGACTGGCACACCGTAGTGAGCCGGTCGTGCGAGGACCAAAAGGCGTTCACTCACCCGAGTGAGTAGTCGGATGAACGCCAACTGCCGGTCCAGGCAGCGGCGTTCATCCGGACCTCACCCGGAGCCCGCTCCGGACGGGCTCAGCCCTGGCCGCCACCCGCGCTGAACAGCCACTCGGCCTTGAGCTCGGCGTAACCGGGCTTGATCACGTCGCTGATCATCGCGAGCCGCTCGTCGAACGGCAGGAACGCCGACTTCATCGCGTTCACGGTGAACCACTCCATGTCGCCCAGCGTGTAGCCGAAGGCCTCCACCAGGTGGCCGAACTCCTGGCTCATGCTGGTGCCGCTCATGAGGCGGTTGTCGGTGTTCACGGTGACCCGGAACTTCAGCCGGCTGAGCAGCCCGATCGGGTGCTCGGCGTACGAGGCGGCGGCGGCCGTCTGGAGGTTGGAGGTCGGGCACATCTCCAGCGGGATGCGCTTGTCGCGCACGTACGCGGCCAGGCGGCCGAGCTCGACGCTGCCGTCCTCGTTCACCGTGATGTCGTCGACGATCCGCACGCCGTGGCCGAGCCGGTCGGCGCCACAGCACTGCAGGGCCTCCCAGATCGACGGCAGGCCGAAGGCCTCGCCCGCGTGGATGGTGAAGTGGTTGTTCTCGCCCTTGAGGTAGTCGAAGGCGGCCTGGTGGCGGGTGGGGGGGTAGCCGGCCTCGGCGCCCGCGATGTCGAAGCCGACGACGCCCGAGTCCCGGTGGCGGTTGGCGAGTTCGGCGATCTCCTGCGAGCGGGCGGCGTGCCGCATCGCGGTGATCAGGGTGCCGATGCGGATGCGGTGGCCGGCCGCGCGGGCGTTGGCCTCGCCGAGGCGGAAGCCCTCCTGGACGGCCTCGACGACCTCGTCCAGGCTCAGGCCGCCCTCCAGGTGCTGCTCGGGGGCGTAGCGGACCTCGGCGTAGACGACGCCGTCGGCGGCCAGGTCCTCGGCGCAGTCCGCGGCGACCTTGATCAGGGCGTCACGGGTCTGCATGACGGCGCAGGTGTGCGCGAACGTCTCCAGGTAACGGACCAGCGAGCCGGAGTCGGCGGCCTCGCGGAACCACTCGCCGAGCTCCTTGGGGTCGGTGGTGGGAAGGCCTTCGTAGCCGACGGCGGCGGCCAGCTCGACGATGGTCTCCGGGCGCAGCCCGCCGTCGAGGTGGTCGTGCAGGAGCACCTTCGGCGCGCGGCGGATCTGGTCGGCGGTGGGGATGCGCGGGCCGGTGCCCGCGGTGGTGACAGGGATCTGCTTCTCCATTGCGGAAATATAGACCCTACGCGCGTAGACCCACCACTCCCCACACGGCCGGTTCGCCGAAAGTCCACCGGGAATTCCACCACTCGGATCAGTCCCGTCCCGTATCCCGGGACGTCCCGGAATCCACGACCCCCCTCCCTCCCGAGTTCGCGGTTTGCTCCTCCCGCAGCTCAGAGCCGCAATCCCGGCCGTTCGGGTCCCGAATCGGGGACGTCAGTCGTGTTCCAGCAGCCGCCCGCGCCGCGACAGCACGAAATCCCGGAACGCCCGCACCGGCGGCGTCAGCGGACGCCCCGCCGCCCACGCCAGCCCGATCGCCCGCCGGGTCCGCGGCGCCGTCACCTCCAGCTCCACCACCCCCGGCCGCGGCACCAGCGCCGGCGGCAGCAGCGCCACCCCCAGCCCGGCCGCCACCAGCCCGCGCAGCGTCTCCGCCTCCTCCCCCTCGAAGGCCAGCCGCGGCACGAAGCCGGCCTCCGCGCAGAACCCGTCCGTGATCGCCCGCAGCCCGTACCCCTCCTCCAGCCCGACGAACGTCTCCTCCGCCACCTCCGCGAGCCGGATCCGCCGCCGCCCGGCCAGCCGGTGGTCCGCCGGGACGACCAGGTGCAGCCGCTGCTCGTCCAGCGGGCGGGCGGCGAAGGCCGGGTCGTCGGGCAGCGGCGCCACCAGGCACAGGTCCAACTCCCCGTCCAGCAGCCGCTCCAGCATCGCGCCGACGTAGTCCTGCACCAGCTGGAACCGCACCTGCGGGTGCGCCGCCCGGAAGTCGCGCAGCAGCGCCGGGACGGCGTCCGTCCCCATCGTGTGCAGGAAGCCGAACGCCACCCGCCCGGCCGACGGGTCCGCCTCCGCCATGGCCGCCTCGGCACCGCGCTCGACCTCGGCCAGCGCCCGCTCCACCGAGGCCAGCAGCAGCCGGCCGGCCCTGGTCAGCCGGACCGTCCGGCCCTGACGGGCCAGCAGCGCCACCCCCAGCTCCTCCTCCAGCCGCGCCACCGACCGCGACAGCGTCGGCTGCGGCATGCCGAGCATCGCCGCCGCCTGCGTCACGTGCTCCAGCCGGGCCACGGCCGCGAACTGGGCCAGCTGAGGCGCCAGTTGGACGGCCGGCAGGTCGGGCCCCAACTCGGCGGGCCGGTACCTGGACTGCTCCGCACCGTCCACCGCTTCCTCCGCGGCCATCCCGCCACCATCCTCGACTCATGCGTCAGTGCATCAATAATCCACTGTTCATGCATTGGACGCATCAAGCCGGCAGGCCTAACGTCGAACCCATGCAGCCCGCCGATACCAGGGCATCCGTGCCCGCCCCGGATGCCTCCGCCGCCACCGTCCCGACCCACGACGACCGCCACCGCCCCGGCCAGCGCGCGTTCCGCCGCGCCAACCTCGCCCTGTTCGCCGCCGGGATCGCCACGTTCGTCCTCCTCTACTCCACGCAGGGCCTGCTGCCGGTCCTCTCCGCCGACCTCGACCTCACGCCCGGTCAGGCCAGCTGGACCGCCTCCGCCGCCACCCTCGGACTCGCCCTCGGCCTCCTGCCCGCGAGCGCGCTGTCCGACAAGTACGGCCGCACCGCCGTGATGACGGCCTCCACGCTCGCCGCCTCCGCCCTCGCCCTCGCCCTGCCGTTCGCGCCCGACCTCACCACCCTCGTCGTGCTGCGCGTCCTCCAGGGCGCCGCCCTCGCCGGACTCCCCGCCACCGCGATGGCCTACCTCGCCGAGGAGGTCCACCCGAGCGCGCTGGCCTCCGCGATGGGCCTGTACGTGGCCGGCAACAGCATCGGCGGCATGGGCGGGCGGCTGCTCTCCGGCTGGATCGCCGCCGCGTTCGGCTGGCGCTGGGGGCTCGCCGCCTCGGCCGTCCTGGCCCTGCTCGCGGTGCTCGCGTTCCGGCTGCTCATCCCCGCCGCCCGGCACTTCACCCCGGCCCCGGTGGACCCGCGCGCCCTCGCCACGACCGTCGGACGGCACCTGCGCAATCCGCTGCTCGTCAGGCTGTACGCGCTCGGACTGCTCTTCATGGCCGTGTTCGGCGCGGTCTACAACACCGTCGGCTACCGGCTGATCGGCGCGCCCTTCCACCTGCCGGAGTCGGTCGCCGCCTCGATCTTCGTCGTCTACCTGGTCGGCACCGGCACCTCGGCCGCGGCCGGCCGGCTCTCCGCCCGTCTGGGCCGCCGCGGCGCCCTGTACGTCTCCATCGGCATGACGGCCGCCGGGCTGCTGCTCTCCCTGGCCGACTCCCTGGTCTGCGCCCTGCTCGGCCTGGTCCTGATCACCGCCGGCTTCTTCGCCGGCCACGCCACCGCCTCGTCCGCCGTCGGCCGCACCGCCACCGAGGGCCGCGCCCAGGCCTCCGCCCTCTACCTGATCGCCTACTACCTGGGCAACAGCCTCGGCGGCACCATCGGCGCCGACGCCTACCACGCCACCGGCTGGCCCGGCGCCGCCACCGTCGGCCTCACCGCCATGACCCTCGCCGCCGCCGTCACCCTCTACGCCACCCACCAGGCCCACACGGCCACCCGCTCGATATCGGTACGCTCCGGAACGTGAGCATCGATCCTGCTGCGTACGCCCGGCTGCGGGAGATCGCCGACCAGCTGTACGCCTGACGTCGCACCCGGAGCTGCCGGGTGACCCACACACAGCGGGCCCGGCCGGCCCGGCGCATCCGCGCCGCACCGACCGGGCCCAGTGCCCGTCCGCGACTACGCGATGCGGTCGAGGACGATCGGGTTCGGGGTGAACTCCGTACCGGCCGGGGAGACCTCGATGCCGCCGGCGAGGGCCTCGATGGCGTACTCGAAGCGCTCGGGGGTGTCGGTGTGCAGGGTCAGCAGGGGCTGACCGGCCACGACGGTGTCACCGGGCTTGGCGTGCATCTCGATGCCGGCGCCGGCCTGCACCGGGTCCTCCTTGCGGGCGCGGCCGGCGCCCAGGCGCCAGGCGCTGACACCGACGGCGTACGCGTCGAGCGTGGTGAGCACGCCGGAGGCGGGGGCCGGGATGACGTGCTGCTCGCGGGCGACCGGGAGCGGGGCGTCGACGTCGCCGCCCTGGGCGGAGATCATGCGGCGCCAGTGGTCCATCGCGGAGCCGTCGCGCAGCGCGTCCGCCGGGTCCTTGCCGTGCACGCCGGCCGCGGCGAGCATCTCGCGGGCGAGCGCGAGGGTGAGCTCCACGACGTCCGCCGGGCCGCCGCCCGCCAGCACCTCGACCGACTCGCGGACCTCCAGCGCGTTGCCCGCGGTGAGGCCGAGCGGGGTCGACATGTCGGTGAGCAGGGCGACGGTGTTGACGCCGGCGGTGGTGCCGAGGCCGACCATGGTGCGGGCGAGCTCGCGGGCGTCGTCGAGGTTCTTCATGAACGCGCCGGAGCCGACCTTGACGTCCAGGACGAGCGCGCCGGTGCCCTCGGCGATCTTCTTGGACATGATCGACGAGGCGATCAGCGGGATGGCCTCGACGGTGCCGGTGACGTCGCGCAGCGCGTACAGCTTCTTGTCGGCGGGCGCGAGGCCGTCGCCGGCGGCGCAGATGACGGCGCCGGCGCCGCGCAGCACGTCCATCATCTCGTCGTTGGAGAGCAGGGCGCGCCAGCCGGGGATGGACTCCAGCTTGTCGAGGGTGCCGCCGGTGTGGCCGAGGCCGCGGCCGGAGAGCTGCGGGACGGCGGCGCCGCAGGCGGCGACGAGCGGGGCGAGCGGGAGGGTGATCTTGTCGCCGACGCCGCCGGTGGAGTGCTTGTCGCTGGTGGGCAGCGGGAGCGAGGAGAAGTCCATCCGGACGCCGGAGCGGATCATGGCCTCGGTCCAGCGGCTGATCTCGCGCGGCTTCATGCCGTTCAGCAGGATGGCCATGGCCAGGGCGGACATCTGCTCGTCGGCGACCTCGCCGCGGGTGTAGGCGTCGATGACCCAGTCGATCTGAGCGTCGCTCAGCTCTCCGCGGTCGCGCTTGGTCCTGATGACGGAGATGGCATCCATGCGTGCTCCAAGAGGGGGGTTCAAAAGCGAAGAGTGTCGCGAGATGACCGGGTTGCGGCCCACTCGCGACACTCTACGCGCGTAACAAATGCAGATGCTAGAGCCGCTCCGGCCCGAACGCGTCGGGCAGGACCTCGCTCATCGGCTTCACGCCGGAGGCCAGGTCGACCAGCAGGTCGGGCCCGCCGTGCTCGTACAGCAGCTGGCGGCAGCGCCCGCACGGCATCAGCAGCTCACCCGAGCCGTCCACGCAGGTGAACGCGGTCAGCCGGCCGCCGCCACTGGCGTGCAGCGCGGACACCAGGCCGCACTCGGCGCACAGCCCGAGCCCGTACGAGGCGTTCTCGACGTTGCAGCCGGTGACCAGCCGCCCGTCGTCCACCAGCGCGGCCGCACCGACCGGGAACTTGCTGTACGGCGCGTACGCGTGGGCCATCGCCTCGCGCGCGGCCTCGCGCAGCCGCTCCCAGTCGATCGCGGGGGCCGTCACTTGCCCTGGCCCTTGCGGTAGATCTGGCCGTCCGCCTTCGGCATCCGCAGGCGCTGCGAGGCCAGCGAGAGCACCACGAGGGTGATCACGTACGGCGTCGCGACGATCAGCGGGCGCTGCACCTCGTCGGTGAGCGCGTACCAGGCACCGAGGCCGCCGGCGACCACCAGCGAGATCGCCACGGCGACGTACTTGCGGCGGTACAGCTGCCACAGGGCGAGCAGGCCCATCGCGATGGAGACGGTCAGGATCAGCACGTGCACCGACTGCGGGTCACGCAGCTGGAGGCTGTCGGTGAAGCCGAACAGCCCGGCGCCCATGGAGAGCCCGCCCGGCATCCAGTTGCCGAAGATCATCGCCGCGAGGCCGATGAAGCCGCGGCCGTTGGTCTGGCCGTCCTTGTAGAAGTGCGCGGCGACCAGCGAGAGGTACGCGCCGCCGAGGCCCGCGAAGGCGCCGGAGGCCATGACCGCCAGGTACTTGTACTTGTAGACGTTGACGCCCAGCGACTCGGCCGCGGTCGGGTTCTCACCGCAGGAGCGCAGGCGCAGGCCGAACACCGTGCGCCAGAGCGCGAAGTAGCTGACCACGATCAGCGCGCCGGCCAGGACCACGACCACCGAGATGTTGGTGACCATGCCGCCGATCACACCGGCGACGTCCGAGACGAAGAACCAGTGGTGCTTCTCGATGCTGTCGAGCCAGGGCGACAGGCCCGGGATGGTGATGTACGGCAGCGGGTCGGCCGGCGGGGACTGGTTCGCGCCGGCACCGACGGCGACGTAGTCCTTGTAGTAGATCCGGTTGACGTACGCGCAGATGCCGGGGATCAGCAGGTTGATGCCGACGCCGGAGACGATGTGGTCGACGCCGAAGGTGACGGTGATGAGCGCGTGCAGCAGGCCGCCGAGCGCGCCGCCCGCCATGCCGGCCAGCAGGCCGACCCACGGGTTCACCAGGTAGCCGGCCCAGGCACCGCAGAAGGTGCCGGCGACCATCATGCCTTCGAGGCCGATGTTGACCACGCCGGCCCGCTCGGACCACAGACCGCCGAGACCGGCCATGCCGATCGGCACGGCGGCGCTGAGCGCGGCGGTGATCTGACCAGAGGAGGTCAGCGAGTGGTTGCCGGTGGCCATGCCCACGGCGGAGAAGAGCGCCAGGGCGCCCGCGATCAGCAGGAGCACGACCGGCCAGGACAGCTTGCGCTTCTTGGCGGGCGCACCGGGCGCCTTGGGACGAGCAGCGGCGGTAGCGGTGCTCATGCGGACACCTCCTTCTTCTCCGTGGCCGCGAGCTGGGCGGCGAGCTGGGCGCCGACCTTCTGCTGCTGGCGCTTCAGGCCGTAGCGGCGCACGAGCTCGTACGCGACGACGACGCAGATGACGATGGTGCCCTGCATGACGGCGACGATCTCGAACGGGAAGCCGCCGTTCAGCGGCAGCTGGGAGCCGGTGGCGTCCAGGAACGCGAACAGCAGCGCCGCGAAGGCCATGCCGAGCGGGCTGTTGCGGCCCAGCAGCGCGACCGAGATCCCGAGGAAGCCGAGACCGGCCTGGAAGCTCTGGCCGAAGTAGTACGAGTTCTGCAGCAGTTCGGGCAGACCGATCAGACCGGCGATGCCGCCGGAGACGGCCATCGAGATCATGACCATCCGCTTGACGTTCACGCCGGACGCGGTCGCGGCGCTCTCCGAGCGGCCGGTGGCGCGCAGGTCGAAGCCGAAGCGGGTGCGGGTCAGCACGAACTGGAAGACCACGCCGACCAGGACGGCGATGAACAGGAAGCCCCAGAGGTTGCCGCCGGCCGTGTTGATCGAGAAGAAGTGGCTGGACTGCGAGACCGGGCTGGTCTGGATCGAGTTGCTGGTGCTGCTCACCTTCGGGGCGAAGATGCCCGGGACGAGCAGCAGGCCGACGATCGCGATCGAGATGGCGTTCAGCATGATGGTCGCGATGACCTCGCTGACGCCGCGGAAGACCTTCAGCGCACCGGCGATCGCCGCGTACAGGCCGCCGGCCAGCATGGCGGTGATCAGCAGCAGCGGGATCTGGATGAACGACGGCAGGTCGATCTGGCTGCCGACGTACGCCGTGAACAGCGCCGCGACGCGGTACTGGCCCTCGACGCCGATGTTGAACAGGTTCATCCGGAACCCGAACGCGGCGGCCGCGGCGGCCAGGTAGTAGGTGGTGGCCCGGTTGAGGATCGCCACCTGACCGTCCGACTTGGTGGCGTACGTGACCATCACGTTCCACGCGTCGAACGGGTTCTTGCCCGAGGTCGCCAGCAGGATCGAGCAGATCGTCACGGAGAGCACGACCGCGAGCACCGGCGCCGCCAGTGCGAACACGATCCGCTCACCGCTGATCCGCTGCGCCAGGCTGCGCTTGGCGGCAGGGGGGTTGGGACTGGTCATGTGGGTTACTCCCCCGCCTCGGCGTCGTCGGCGGTGTCGGTGTGCGGGTGCTCGTCCTCGGCCGCGGTGCCCTCGGCGGCGATGGCCTGCGCCTCGGCGACGGCCTCCGGCTCGGACTCCAGGTGGCCGCGGGCCGCACCGGTCATCGCGGTGCCCAGGTCCTCGGCGGTGACGGTGGCCGGGTCGGCGTCGGCGACCAGGCGGCCGCGGTAGATGACCCGGATCGTGTCGGACAGGCCGATGAGCTCGTCCAGGTCGGCGGAGATCAGCAGCACGGCCAGGCCGCCCCGCTGCGCGACCCGGATGTGCTCCCAGATCTGCGCCTGCGCGCCGACGTCCACGCCGCGGGTGGGGTGCGCGGCGATCAGCAGCTTGGGGTCGTGGGCCATCTCGCGGCCGATGATCAGCTTCTGCTGGTTGCCGCCGGAGAGGGAGGCCGCGGTGACCTCGATGCCCGGGGTGCGGACGTCGAACTCCTCGACGATGCGCCAGGTGTCCACGCGGGCCGCGGTCGGGTCGAGCAGCGGGCCGTTGGAGTTCGGCTTCTCGGTGACGTGACCGAGGATCCGGTTCTCCCAGAGCGGGGCCTCCAGCAGCAGGCCGTGGCGGTGGCGGTCCTCGGGGATGTAGCCGATGCCGGCCTCGCGGCGGGCGCGGGTCAGGCTGCCGGACAGGTCCTTGCCGTCGAGGGTGACGGTGCCGGCGTCCAGCGGGAGCATGCCCATGATGGCCTCGACCAGTTCGGCCTGGCCGTTGCCCTCGACACCGGCGATGCCGAGGACCTCGCCCTTGCGGATGGTCAGCGAGATGTCGTCGAGGACGACGCGCTCGATGCCCTCGGCGTCGGTCTTGGCGATCCGCAGGCCCTGGACGCTCAGCATCTCGGTGCTGGTGACGGTCGACTCGCGGCTCTCCGGGGAGGGCAGCTCGGCGCCGACCATCATCTCGGCGAGCTGGCGGGCGGTGACGGACTTCGGGTCCGCGTCGCCGACCGTGGTGCCGCGGCGGATGACGCTGATCGCGTCGGCGACCGCGAGCACCTCGTGCAGCTTGTGCGAGATGAAGATGACGGTGACGCCCTCGGACTTCAGCTCCCGCAGGTTGTCGAACAGCGCGTCGACCTCCTGCGGGACGAGGACGGCGGTGGGCTCGTCGAGGATCAGGATCCGGGCGCCGCGGTAGAGCACCTTGAGGATCTCGACGCGCTGGCGGTCGGCGACGCCGAGGTCCTCGACCAGCGCGTCCGGGCGCACGCCCAGACCGTACTGGTCGGAGATCTCCTTGATCTTCGCCTTGGCCTTGGCGCCGATGCCGTACAGGCTCTCGCCGCCGAGGACGACGTTCTCCCACACGGTGAGGTTGTCGGCGAGCATGAAGTGCTGGTGCACCATGCCGATGCCGCGGGCGATGGCGTCGCCCGGGGAATGGAACTCGCACTGCTCGCCGTTGATCGCGATGGTGCCCTCGTCCGGCTTCTGCATGCCGTAGAGGATCTTCATCAGCGTCGACTTGCCGGCGCCGTTCTCGCCCATGAGGGCGTGCACGGTGCCGCCGCGGACGGTGAGGTTGATGTCGTGGTTGGCCACGACACCGGGGAAGCGCTTGGTGATGCCGCGCAGTTCGACGGCCGTATTCGCCGTCCCCGCGCTGGGGGTTCCGTCCTTGCGCAGGGGGACGGGGTCGGATGCGGTGATGGCGATCTCCTGGTGGTCTGGAGGCGCGTCGTTGCGCTGGGAGGGCCAAAAGGGGGGAAACGGGGAAGCGGGGGGACGGAAGGGGGCCCGGGGGTACGCGTTGAGCGCACCCTGCCGGGCCCCTCCCGTGTTGCTGTGCCCATCATGGCGCTGCCGGGCAGGCGGCAGCCGCTATGACGTCCGGGCCGCGCGGAGCCTTACTGGGCGGGCGCGGTCGGGACGGTGGTGGCGCCGGTCTTGATCGCGTTGGCGGCGGCGTCCAGCTGGGTCTTGATGTCGTCGATCTTGCCACCGGTGGTGGCGAGCTGGACACCGTCGGCCTTCAGGTCGAAGAGCTTGACACCCTGGAACGGCGCGCCCTTCTTGACCGAGTCGATGTACGAGTACACCGCGTTGTCGACGTTCTTGACCATCGAGGTCAGGATGCTGTTCTTGTACTTCGCCAGGGCCGGCTGGGTGGCCTGGTCGGAGTCGACGCCGATGGCCAGGGCGCCCGGCTTGTTGGCGACGGCCTCGATGGCGCCGTTGCCGGAGGAGCCGGCGGCGGAGTAGATGACGTCCGCGCCCTTGTCGAGCTGGCCCTGCGCGGCCTCCTTGCCCTTGTCGGGCGAGGCGAAGCCGGAGAAGTCCGGAGGCGTGGTCAGGTAGGTGGTCTCGACCACGATGTTCGGGTCGACGGACTTCACGCCCGCCTTGTAGCCGGCCTCGAACTTCTTGATGAGCTCGGTCTGCACACCGCCGATGAAGCCGACGTGCTTGGCCTTGCTCTTCGAGGCGGCAGCCACACCGGCGAGGTAGGAGCCCTCCTGCTCGGCGAAGACCAGCGAGGTGACGTTGGACGGCTGGGCGTCGTCGTGCGAGTCGATGATCGCGAACTTGACGTCCGGGTTGTCCTTGGCGATCTTGTTGACGGCCGGCTGGTACACGAACCCGACCGCGATGACGGTCTTGTAGCCGGCGTCGATCAGGTTCTTGAGGCGGGTCTCCTTGTCCGCCTCGGCCTCGCCGGCCTTGGCCTCGGCCTCGGTGACCGAGACGCCGAGGTCGGACTTGGCCTTGTCGAGACCACGGGCGGCGGAGTCGTTGAACGACTGGTCGCCACGGCCGCCGATGTCGTAGGCCATGCCGACCTTGAGGCCGCCCTCGGAGGAGGAGCCGGCGGAGGTGTTGTCAGTGCTCTTTGCGCCGCAAGCGGCGAGCGAGGCCATGCCCAGGGAACCCGAGAGCACAACCGCGGCGAGCTTCATTGAACGGCGCAAGGGAGTATCTCCTTCTCACACGCACCCGATTAGCGTGGTCGGACGCCACCGTAACGCGCGTAGAACACGGTTGTGTTACGGGGTGCCGGAGCATTCGGGTTGTTATCAAACCGTGGTCTGACAGTCGCACCGACGCCCATTTCCCGTGCGCGGACGGTGATCCGGAACTGGTGCGCTCCAGTTTACGGAACACCACCGGAACCCCTCGGATCCCGGTGGATCCGCCACGCGACGGCCCCGCACTCCCGGTGGGGGCACTCCCTGCCGCACTCAGCTCCCGTGCGCCTCCAGGGCCAGCGCCGCGAACAGTTCCGCACCGATCCCGATCGCCCGCTCGTCCACGTCGAAGCGGCCCTGGTGCAGGTCGCGGACCGACGTGTCGCCGGGGGCGCGGACGCCCAGCCGGGCCAGGGCGCCCGGGGCGTGCTCCAGGTACCAGGAGAAGTCCTCGCCGCCCAGGCTCTGTTCGGTGCCCTCGACCACCTGCTCGCCGCCGCGGCCGAACCGGGCCGTCATGGCCTCCTCCAGCAGGACGACGGAGACCGCCTCGTTCACCACCGGCGGCACCCCGCGGTGGTAGTCGAGCGTCCACTTCGCCCGGTAGGTCTCGGCGAGCTTGGCGATCAGGTCGTGCAGGACGTCCGGCGCCTCGCGCCAGCCGTCGAGCTCCAGGCAGCGGACGGTGCCCTCCAGCTCGGCGTGCTGCGGGATGACGTTGGGCGCGGAGCCGGAGGCGATGCGGCCCCAGACCAGGCTGACGCCCCAGCGCGGGTCCATCCGGCGGGCGAAGGCGGCCGGCAGGTCGGCGGCCATCCGGGCGATCGCGGTGACCAGATCGGTGGTCAGGTGCGGGCGGGCGGTGTGCCCGCCGGGGCCGTCCAGGTGGAGCACCAGGCGGTCGCAGGCGGAGGTGATGGCGCCGGTGCGCAGCGCGATCCGGCCCACCTCGACCTTCGGGTCGCAGTGCACGGCGAAGATGCGCTCGACGCCGTCCATCCCGTCGGCCTTGATGACGTCCAGCGCGCCGCCGGGCATGACCTCCTCGGCGGGCTGGAACACCAGCCGGACCGGGCGGCGCAGCTCGCCGGTGCGGGCGGCGTCGGCCAGCACGAGCGCGGCGCCGAGCACGACCGAGGTGTGCACGTCGTGGCCGCAGGCGTGGGCCCGGCCGGGGACGGTCGAGCGGTAGGGGACGTCGGTCTTGGCGTCGTCGATCGGCAGCGCGTCGATGTCGGCGCGGAAGGCGAGGATCCCGGTGCCGGGGGCCGTCCCGGCCGGGACGATGTCGGCGATCAGGCCGGTGCCGCCGGGCAGCACCCGGGGGTTCAGACCGGCCGCCACCAGCCGGTCGCGGATCAGGCCGGTGGTGCGGAACTCCTGGCGGCCCAGCTCCGGGTGCCGGTGCAGATCGCGGCGGAAGGCGATCAGCTCGGGCTCCAGCCTCCTGACCCGGGCGCGCAGTTCGGCGGCGGGACGGGCAGCGGCGAGAGTGGTGCCCGGCTGAGCGGGCTCAGGACGGTTCATCTCCCCAAGAGTAGGCCTGTTGGGGGGTTTTGGCCCGACTTCCGGAAAATTAGTCCCCGGATGGGCGCATACCGGCCGGACAGGTGGGTATGACATCTCGTTTCAGCCGCCTTCCCCGGATTGCTTGCCCTGTGCAACGATCACCCGGGGTGGCGGTCACGGCCTTTACGTGTTTGACGGATAGTCAGAAGCGTTCCACCGGCGTGTAGGTGCCCCAGACCTCGCGCAGCGAGTCGCACACCTCGCCGACGGTAGCGCGTGCGGCCAGCGCGTCCTTCATGGGGTAGAGCACGTTCTCCCCTCCTTCGGCGGTCCGACGCAGTGCGTTCAGCGCCCGGTCCACCGCCGGCGCGTCGCGCTCCGCGCGCAGCCGGGCGAGGCGCTCGGCCTGCTGCCGCTCGATCGCCGGGTCCACCCGGAGCGGCTGGTACGGCTCCTCGGCGTCCAGCTGGAAGCGGTTGACGCCGACCACCGTCCGCTCGCCCGCGTCGGTCTCCTGCTGGACGCGGTAGGCGGTGCGCTCGATCTCCGCCTTCTGGTAGCCGTGTTCGATCGCGGCCACCGCGCCGCCCAGCTCCTCCACCCTGGCCATCAGGGCGAGGGCGGCGGCCTCCACCTCGTCGGTCAGCGACTCGACGACGTAGGAGCCGGCGAAGGGGTCGACGGTGGCGGTCACGTCGGTCTCGAAGGCGAGCACCTGCTGGGTGCGCAGGGCGAGCCGGGCGGCCTTCTCGGTGGGCAGCGCGATGGCCTCGTCGAAGCTGTTGGTGTGCAGCGACTGGGTGCCGCCGAGCACCGCGGCGAGCGCCTGCACCGAGACCCGGACGAGGTTCACCTCGGGCTGCTGGGCGGTGAGCTGGACCCCGGCGGTCTGGGTGTGGAAGCGGAGCATCTGCGAGCGGGGGTCCCGCGCGCCGAACTCCTGGCGCATCACCCGGGCCCAGATCCGGCGGGCGGCACGGAACTTGGCGACCTCTTCGAGCAGGGTGGTGCGGGCCACGAAGAAGAAGGAGAGGCGGGGCGCGAAGTCGTCGACGGCCATCCCGGCGGCGAGCGCGGTGCGCACGTACGCGATGCCGTTGGCCAGTGTGAAGGCGATCTCCTGCGCCGGATCGGCCCCGGCCTCGGCCATGTGGTACCCGGAGATCGAGATGGTGTTCCAGCGCGGGATCTCGGCCCGGCAGTACCGGAACACGTCCGCGACCAGCCGCAGTGAGGGGGCGGGCGGGAAGATGTACGTGCCGCGGGCGATGTACTCCTTCAGCACGTCGTTCTGGACCGTCCCGGTGAGCCGGGCCGGCGCCACCCCCTGGGCCTCGCCGACGAGCTGGTAGAGGAGCAGCAGCAGGCCGGCCGGCGCGTTGATGGTCATCGAGGTGGACACCTCGCCCAGCGGGATCCCGTCGAACAGCACCGCCATGTCCTCGACGCTGTCGACCGCCACCCCGACCTTGCCGACCTCCCCGGCCGCGAGCACGGCGTCCGAGTCGTAGCCCATCTGGGTGGGCAGGTCGAAGGCCACCGAGAGCCCGGTGCTCCCGCCCGCGATCAGCTGCCGGTAGCGGGCGTTGGACTCGGCGGCGGTGCCGAAGCCCGCGTACTGGCGCATCGTCCACGGCCGGCCGGTGTACATCGACGGGTAGACGCCCCGGGTGTACGGGAACTCCCCCGGCTGCCCGAGCCGGGCGTCCGGATCCCACCCGGCCAGCGACTCCGGTCCGTACAGCGGCTCGATCGGGAAGCCTGACTCGGCACGACGCGGCTCGGCTGCCATGGGTCCCTCCACGGGGATCGGCGGGCTGGGGGCTCCTCGCTCGCAATGTAGTGGCGTCCGGGCGGGAGAACGGGGAGCCGACGCGGTTGAGATGATCGGACGAACGACCGAAGTGCGTACCCCTTTACCGACACGTCCCCAGGGAGTGGCAATGACCGAGCAGAAGGTGGCCGTGGTCACCGGTGCCAGCAGCGGGATCGGCGCGGCGACCGCCCGCCGGCTGGCCGCCGAGGGCTTCGACGTGGTGCTGACCGCCCGCCGCACCGAGCGCGTCGAGGCGCTCGCCAAGGAGATCGGCGACCGGGGCGGTTCGGCGCGGGCGTACACCCTGGACGTCACCGACCGGGCGGCCGTGGACGCCTTCGCCGCCGAGGTCGGCCGGGTCGACGTCCTGGTGAACAACGCCGGCGGCGCGCTCGGCGCCGACTCGGTCGAGCACGGCGACCCCGCCGACTGGCGCGCCATGTACGAGGTGAACGTGCTCGGCGTGCTGCACATGACGCAGGCCCTGCTGCCCGCCCTGCGCGCCACCGGCGACGGCACCGTGCTGGTGCTCTCCTCGACCGCCGCGCTCGCCGCGTACGAGGGCGGCGGCGGGTACGTCGCGGCCAAGCACGCCGCGCACACCATCGCGGCGACGCTGCGCCTCGAACTGTGCGGCGAGCCGATCCGGGTGATCGAGATCGCCCCCGGCATGGTGAAGTCCGAGGGCTTCGCGCTCACCCGCTTCGGCGGCGACGAGGCGAAGGCGGAGGCCGTCTACGCGGGCGTCGCCGAGCCGCTGACCTCGGAGGACGTCGCCGACACCGTCGCCTGGACGGTCACCCGTCCCTCGCACGTGAACATCGACCTGCTGGTCGTCCGCCCGCGCGCCCAGGCCGCCAACCACAAGGTGCATCGCGCCTGATCAGACCCCCGGCGGGCAGCCCGGCCCCCGTTGATCAGCCGTGTCACCCGGCAGTGATACACACGTGCGATGAACATCGACCGGGCCGCCC
This sequence comes from Kitasatospora sp. NPDC093558, assembly GCF_040683475.1. Lineage (NCBI taxonomy): Bacteria > Bacillati > Actinomycetota > Actinomycetes > Kitasatosporales > Streptomycetaceae > Kitasatospora > Kitasatospora sp. NPDC093558. Next base: position 15,786 of record NZ_JBFBDY010000010.1, read on the forward strand.
GCCCACGGGTCCTGCTGACCGCCCTGGCCGCCGGCACCCTCCTCCTCGCCTCCGCCTGCAACGACACCGCGACGCCGGCCCAGGACAAGGCCGCCGCCGGCACCCCGGCTCCCGCCGCCACCGCGACGGCCACCCCCACGCCGAAGCCCACCGGCGCGGACGACCCGGCGCTCAAGACCTTCTACGCCCAGCAGATCTCCTGGGCCCCGTGCCCGCCCGACGCGAAGGCCGAGCAGGCCAAGGCCAACATCGCCGCCATGCAGTGCGGCACGCTGCACGTCCCGCTGGACTACGCGAACCCGGCCAAGGACGCCCTGGACCTCGCGCTCGTCAAGTACCCGGCCACCAAGCCGGACCAGCGGATCGGCTCGCTCCTGGTCAACCCCGGCGGCCCGGGCGCCTCCGGCGTCGAGATGGTCAAGTACGGCGCCAAGGACTTCGCCGGCGCCCTGCACAGCCGCTTCGACGTGATCGGCTTCGACCCGCGCGGCACCGGGGCCAGCTCCCCCGTCACCTGCCTGGACGACAAGCAGCGTGACGCCGACGCCCAGGTCGACGACCCGCTCGACCCGGCCGCCCGCAAGGCCCAGTCCGACCAGCAGAACGCCCGGTTCATCGCCGCCTGCCAGGCCAAGTCCGGCAAGCTGCTGCCCTTCGTCGGCACCCGCAACTCCGCCCGCGACATGGACGTGCTGCGCGCTGCCGTCGGCGACAAGAAGCTCAACTACCTGGGCGTCTCCTACGGCACCTACCTCGGCTCGCTGTACGCCGAGGAGTTCCCGAAGAACGTCGGCCGCCTCGTCCTGGACGGCGCCGTCGACCCCGCCGCCGACGGGCTCGACTCGGTCGTCAAGCAGACGACCGGCTTCGAGAAGTCCTTCGAGCGCTTCGCCGCCGACTGCGTCGACAACCACGCGACCGAGTGCCCGCTGGGCAAGGACCCGGGCCAGGCCGCCCAGAAGGCCTCCGACTTCCTGGACAGCCTGCGCGACCACCCGCTGCCCACCAAGGACGGCCGCAAGGTCAACGCCGGCCTCGGCTGGACGGGCCTGCGCGGCGCGCTCTACGGCGACGAGAACTCCTCCTGGCAGTACCTGCGCGTCGCCCTGTCCGCCGCGATGAAGGACGGCAAGGGCGACGTCCTGCTCGCCCTCGCCGACGACTACGACGGGCGCGACGAGAACGGCCACTACTCCCCCATGGACGAGGCGCACGCGGCGATCTCCTGCGCCGACGGCTCCACCCCGGCCCCCACGGCCGAGCGCGCCCAGCAGATCGTCAAGCAGCTCCACGACCAGGCCCCGCTGCTCGCCAAGGACATCGACGTGCAGGACTTCACCGAGTCCTCGTGCAACGGCTGGCCGTTCCAGAGCCCCGAGAAGCCGCACACCATCCGGGCCGAGGGCGCCGACCCGATCCTGGTCGTCGGCTCCACCGGCGACCCGGCCACCCCGTACGCCGCCGCCGAGGCGCTGGCCAAGGGCTTCGCCAACGCCACCCTGCTGACCCGGGTGGGCGAGGGCCACGCCGCGTTCGGCAAGAACAACGCCTGCATCGACCAGGCCCTGGAGACCTACCTGACCGCGGGCACGATGCCGGCCGCCGGGACGCGCTGCACCTGAGCGTCCGCGGCACCCGGCCTGATCCGAAAGACACGCCCTAGCAGACGAAGACGGGGAGGGCGCTGACACGAAGGTGTCAACGTCACAACTTGATAGCTCGTTCGGATGAAATCCGCGTGCGCCCTCCCCAACTGATGACCGCTCAACTACCGTTGAGCCGCTGCCGGGCGGGCGCTGGACGCCGCTCCGCAGCCCCCATACTTCACCTGCTCCACCCGCCCACTTCACCGGACGCCTTCCCGCCCTCACGAGGAGGACCCGCTGGCCAGCGACATCCCGTCACAGCGGCTCGATCCCAGCTCCGAGCCGACCCTCCTCGGGTTGCACCGCTTCAACGAGGCCGACGCCGGCGCCGCCGAGGAGGCCCTGCTGGCCTGCTGCGGCAGCCACCGCTGGGCCCTGCGGCTCACCGCCCACCGGCCGTACCCCGACATAGGGTCCCTGCTGGCCGCCGCCAGCGAGGCCTCCTACGACCTCCGCCCGGCCGACCTCGCCGAGGCCCTGGCGGACGAGAGCTGGATGCCGCAGCCACTGCTCGGCATGCGGGCCCCCGGCAGCCAGGCGGCGCACACCGCGCTGCGGGCGGCCCACGCCGCGTACGAGGCCAGGTTCGGCCACGTCTTCGTGGTCTGTCTGGAGGGCGTCGCGCCCGAGGAGATGCTCGACGCCGTGCTCTCCTCGATCCGCACCCGGCTCGCCAACGACCCGGACGAGGAGCGCCTGGTCGCGGCCGACGAGCTGCGCCGGATCGCCCTCACCCGGCTGGAGCACCTCGTCGCCACCCATTCGGAGGCCGGCGCGCACTGAACCGGCGGGCCCACCCCTTACTTCTTGGACTGGGCCGTCCTGGCCTGGGCCGCCCGCAGCTTCGCCACCTGCTGCCGGACGATCCGCTCGTCCGGCGCCGCGGCCGGCTCGCTCGTGACACCGAAGGTGGTGAACACCGCGAGCGCGGGACCGACCCGCGCGAGCACCGCGCGCTGGGACAGCACGGCCGTACCGGATTCATTCGTGAGGGTGAATCCGGTCGCCGCGTCCGCTCCCTCGGGCGTGGGCGTGTCGGCCTGGGCCAGCCGGTGGCGGGTGTGCGTCGACTGCGCCCCCTTCTTCCCCCGCTCCGCGGGCGGCGGCGGCGCCGTCGAGGTGAAGACGGCGCACGGGCCGAACAGCTTCTCCAGCTCGGCCTGCACCTGCGCCGCCCGCCCGGAGCGGTAGCCCACCAGGGCGCCGTACGCCGCGCCGCCCGGGTCGGCCGCCCGGGCCACGCTCAGATCGGTCTCCGCGTACGGCAGCCCCGCGCCGGGCGGGGCCGAGCCCGGGCCCGCTCCGCCGCCGGGGGCCACCGCGTCCAGCAGCGGCTGGCAGGCCGGGACGTCCGACGTCTCCCGCCCCGAGCCCTGCCCGGTGTCACCGTGACCAGGCGTCATGACCGTCACCGTGTAGCCGCTGCCGAGGTCGGCGTCGGTCACCGCGGCCGTCCGGAGTTCGGCCGCGGACAGTTCGCGCCCCGGCACGGCCCGGTCGTCGGACCGCCCGCCGACCGTGGTGCAGCCCGTGGCGAGCGCCAGGGCACAGACGAAGCAGAGGAAGGGGACGAGGGACGGCCGGGCGGGGCGACGTGGCACAGATGCCTCGGAAGGGGAGTCGGCGACAGGACCTTGGGGGCGGAGCAGCGCCACCGTAGCGCAGCCGATCCGTCACCCAGGGTGACCGGCCGGGGTTTGGTTCCCGCCGAACTAGGCCAGTCGTGCCTGATTGATCACACCTGGGGCCCCCGGAGGCGGTTCCCGATACGGCGTCGATAGGATGCTGGCGGCCGGTGGACCGTACCCGGCCGGGCTGACCGACACCGAAGCCGGCCGAGCCCCCAATCGCTTCCGGAGGGTTTTTCCGTGCCGGCTGGAACGCTGTACCGCGGCCGGGAAGGCATGTGGAGCTGGGTGGCTCATCGAGTCACCGGCGTCCTCATCTTCTTCTTCCTGTTCGCCCACGTCCTCGACACCGCCCTCGTGCGAGTGTCGCCGGAGTCCTACGACACCGTCATCGCGACGTACAAGACTCCGCTCGTGAACCTGATGGAGTACGGCCTCTCGGCCGCCGTCCTGTTCCACGCCCTGAACGGCCTGCGGGTCGTCGCCGTGGACTTCTGGTCCAAGGGCCCGAAGTACCAGAAGCAGATGCTGTGGAGCGTGGTCGGTATCTGGGTCGTCCTGATGGCCGGCGCCTTCTACCCGATCCTGCAGCACACGCTGGTCGACTGGTTCGGGAAGTGAGCTGACTGATGTCCACGGAAATCTCCGACGCTGTGGTGGTCCCGTCCAACCAGGCGCACACCGGCAAGGGCCTCGGCACCGGCAACCCGGCCGACGAGTTCGTCATCGAGCCGCCGCGCAAGCGGACCACGAGGACCCCGCGCCGCACCCGCACCAACTTCGAGATGCTGGCCTGGCTCTTCATGCGCCTGTCCGGTGTCGTCCTGGTCGTGCTGATCCTCGGTCACCTGCTGATCATGCTGGTGCTCGACGGTGGCGTCTCCAAGGTCGGCTTCGCCTTCGTGGCCGGCCGCTGGGCCTCGCCGTTCTGGCAGGGCTGGGACCTGACGATGCTCTGGCTCGCCATGCTGCACGGCGCCAACGGCCTGCGTCAGGTCATCAACGACTACGCCGAGAAGGACTCGACCCGGCTCTGGCTCAAGGGGCTCATGGGCACCGCCACGGTCTTCACCGTGCTGCTCGGCACCCTGGTGATCTTCACCTTCGACCCCAACATCTGAGCCGCGAGCACCATCGACCATCGGCAGAGGCCAGAGGCGAGTTAACCCCCCATGCAGATTCACCAGTACGACACCGTCATCGTCGGCGCCGGTGGCGCCGGCATGCGCGCGGCCATCGAGTCGACGCAGCGCAGCCGCACCGCGGTCCTGACCAAGCTCTACCCGACCCGGTCCCACACCGGCGCGGCCCAGGGCGGCATGTGCGCCGCCCTCGCCAACGTCGAGGAGGACAACTGGGAGTGGCACACCTTCGACACGGTCAAGGGCGGTGACTACCTGGTCGACCAGGACGCCGCCGAGATCATGTGCAAGGAGGCCATCGACGCCGTCCTCGACCTGGAGAAGATGGGCCTGCCCTTCTCCCGCACCGAGCAGGGCCGGATCGACCAGCGCCGCTTCGGCGGTCACTCGCGCAACCACGGCGAGGCCCCGGTCCGCCGCTCGTGCTACGCGGCCGACCGCACCGGCCACATGATCCTCCAGACGCTGTTCCAGAACTGCGTCAAGCACGGCGTCGAGTTCTTCAACGAGTTCTACGTCCTCGACCTGCTCATCAACGACGGCAAGACGGCCGGCGTCGTCGCCTACGAGCTGGCCACCGGCGAGATCCACGTCTTCCAGGCCAAGTCGGTCGTGTTCGCCTCCGGCGGCACCGGCAAGTTCTTCAAGGTCTCCTCCAACGCCCACACCCTCACCGGTGACGGCCAGGCCCTGGTGTACCGCCGCGGCCTGCCGCTGGAGGACATGGAGTTCTTCCAGTTCCACCCGACGGGCATCTGGCGCATGGGCATCCTGCTCACCGAGGGCGCCCGCGGCGAGGGCGGCATCCTGCGCAACAAGGACGGCGAGCGCTTCATGGAGCGCTACGCCCCCGTCATGAAGGACCTCGCGTCCCGTGACGTCTGCTCCCGCGCGATCTACACCGAGATCCGCGAGGGCCGCGGCTGCGGTCCGGACGGCGACCACGTCTACCTGGACCTCACCCACCTGCCGCCGGAGCAGCTGGACGCCAAGCTGCCGGACATCACCGAGTTCGCGCGCACCTACCTCGGCATCGAGCCCTACACGGACCCGATCCCGATCCAGCCCACCGCGCACTACGCCATGGGCGGCATCCCGACCAACGTCGAGGGTGAGGTCCTGCGCAACAACACCGACGTCGTCCCCGGCCTGTACGCGGCCGGCGAGGTCGCGTGCGTGTCCGTGCACGGAGCAAACCGCCTGGGCACCAACTCGCTGCTGGACATCAACGTGTTCGGTCGCCGCGCGGGCATCGCCGCCGCCGACTACGCGCAGACGGTGGACTTCACCGAGCTGCCCGAGAACCCGGCCGAGAAGGTCCAGGCCCTGGTCGACGGCCTGCGCGAGGCCACCGGCACCGAGTCCGTGGCGCAGATCCGCAAGGAGCTGCAGGAGACCATGGACGCCAACGCCATGGTGTACCGCACCGGCGCCACCCTGAAGCAGGCGGTCGAGGACATCGCCGCGCTGAAGGAGCGCTACAAGAACGTCTCCATCCAGGACAAGGGCTTCCGCTACAACACGGACCTCCTGGAGGCCGTCGAGCTGGGCAACCTGCTCGACCTGGCCGAGGTGCTGGCCGTCTCCGCGCTGGCTCGCGAGGAGTCCCGCGGCGGCCACTACCGCGAGGACTTCCCGACCCGTGACGACGTGAAGTTCATGCAGCACACCATGGCGTACCAGGAGGTCGCCGCCGACGGCACGACCTCCATCCGCCTCGACTACAAGCCGGTCGTCACGACCCGCTACCAGCCGATGGAGCGTAAGTACTGATGAGCACTCCGACCGTGGAGCACTCGGCCGCTCTGGACGCGGCCGAGAGCGGTGCCACTCAGCTGGTCACCGTCACCTTCCGGATCCGCCGGTTCAACCCGGAGGAGCACCCGGACCCGGTGTGGGTCGACTACCAGCTGACCATGGACCCGAAGGAGCGCGTCCTGGACGCGCTCAACAAGATCAAGTGGGAGCAGGACGGCACCCTCACCTACCGCCGTTCCTGCGCGCACGGCATCTGCGGCTCCGACGCCATGCGGATCAACGGCCGCAACCGGCTGGCGTGCAAGACCCTGATCAAGGACGTCAACCCGGAGAAGCCGATCACGATCGAGGCCATCAAGGGCCTCACGGTCCTCAAGGACCTGGTCGTGGACATGGACCCGTTCTTCCAGGCGTACAAGGACGTCATGCCGTTCCTCATCACCAAGGGGAACGAGCCGACCCGCGAGCGCCTGCAGTCCGCCGAGGACCGCGAGCGCTTCGACGACACCACCAAGTGCATCCTGTGCGCCGCGTGCACGTCGTCCTGCCCGGTCTTCTGGAACGACGGCCAGTACTTCGGCCCGGCCGCCATCGTCAACGCGCACCGCTTCATCTTCGACTCGCGCGACGAGGGTGCCGAGCAGCGCCTGGAGATCCTCAACGACCGTGAGGGCGTGTGGCGTTGCCGCACCACCTTCAACTGCTCGGAGGCCTGCCCGCGTGGCATCGAGGTCACCAAGGCGATCCAGGAAGTGAAGCGGGCGCTGGTCACCCGCCGCTTCTGATCCCCGCCTGACACACGCCGGAGGCCCCCGCCCGATCGATTGATCGGGCGGGGGCCTCCGGCGTTCGATCAGGCCAGCGCGCCGAGGTCGTTGGCGTCCGTCCAGCCGCTGTACATCACCAGGTGCCGGTCGGCCGTGACGGCCCACAGGTCCGGCTTGCCGTCGCCGTCCGCGTCGCCCGAGCTCCCGAGCGTCGGGTAGGCGGCCACGGTGAAGCCGGTGGCGACGACGTCCGCCTTCGGGTCGGCGAGCGAGGAGAAGTCGAAGGTGCCGTCGGCCTTCTTCGGGATCGGGTAGGCGTGCAGCTCCCCGGTGGCCCGGTCGCGCGCCCAGAGGGCCAGGTTGCCGGCGGCGTCGGGGCCGGGGGCGATCAGGTCGTAGCCGTTCCAGGCGCCGGAGGTGGTGAGCTTGGTGACCTTGTCGAAACCGGAGGCGACCCCGTTGAGCAGCCAGAGGTTCCCGCCCTCCAGCGTCAGCAGCGACGGCGAGGTGCCGTCGGTCACCGGACCGAGAGCGACGAGCTGATCGGTCTTGGACCAGTCGGCGGCGAAGCCGGCCGGGCAGGACGAGTTCGGGTCGAAGCGGTCGCCGCACACGCGGTCGCTCGAAACCATGGAGCCCTTGGTCATGGCCCCGTAGTCGAAGTTCCGGTAGACGGTGAGGTAGGCGTCGCCCGGCTTGTGGATGAACAGGTCGTCCGAGGACGGCGCGTGGAAGTCGTCCCAGCCCCGGTGGGCGACCTGGTAGGGCGCCCAACTCTGCCCGGCAGGAGATCGGTTGGCCGAGATGACGGTGGTCGGCGTGGTGTCGGTCGCGTTGACCGGGAGGTACTGCAGGTTGCCCTGCGCGTCCGGCAGCACGATGTCCGCGATGCCGTCCCCGTCGACGTCGCCGAGGGTCTGCGGCGGATTCGGGTTCGACGGGGCGTAGAAGGTGTAGGTCGTCCGGCCGACGTTGCCCGCTGCGTCGATCACGTTGACGACGAGGTTGTCGGTACCCCAGTCGAGGATCTTGAGGTCGATCTTCGCCGTGCCGTCGGCGTCCGGCTCGACGGCTCCCGGCGAGCTGCAGTCGCTCGCGGCGTACGTCCAGCCGTACTGGAAGCAGGCGACGCCGGAGGACTCGCCGCCGGCCGGCGTCGGGTCGGCGCCCTTGAGGACGAACGTCCCCGTCTGCCCCGCGTACTTGGCCGGTTTGCCGCCCGTGCCGGTCGCCGGGAAGTCCGGCGAGGAGACCGTGACGGTCGGGTCCGTGGCGTCGATCGTGAAGTGGCAGTCCGCCGACGGCGCGGAGAGCTGCGTGCCCTGCAGCGCCCAGGCGTGCCAGGCGTAGCTGTGACCGTCCACCAGGCCGGGGACGTGGAGGCCGGCGCTCGGCCGGCCGTAGGTCTGGGCGTCGCCGGTGAACACCGGGTCCTCCGCGCCCGTGGTCACGTCCCAGACACTGAAGCGGACCCCGCTGCCGGTGACCTTCGCGTCGAGCGCCGGTCCGTCGATGGACCGTCCGAGCCAGGTCGGATCGGCGGTCGAGTTGCAGTCGGCGGTGCGGTAGCCCGTCCCCTGGCCGGTGCCGAGGACGGCCGGCGCGGTGTCGGCGGCCGCCGTCGGCGCGGCGAGCAGGCCCGCGGCCACGGCGAACGCCGCGCCCGCCCCCAGCCGCCGGGCATGCGTGTGCTTCATCAAGTTTCCCCACCCTGGAACGATTTCGTGATCGAGCGGTGAGGATCTTGCCAGTGCGCACCGACAGCGGCAACGGGGATTTCTCAGTCGGTGACCGGGGTGCGGCGGGTGGCGCGCAGGCCGCGGAGGCCGATGGTGCCGACGGCGATGCCGAGGCAGAAGGAGGTGACGGCGAGGAGGAGGTGGATCCAGAAGAAGGCGGTGGGCTGGGAGTGGTCGCCGTTGACGAAGGCCTGGCCGCCGGAGTCCTTCCACAGGTTCTTGACGAAGGTCGTCCAGATGATGACCGACCAGACGCCGAAGGCGGTCAGGAACCAGGAGGTGCGGCGGCTGAGCTTCATGCGGGGTCCTCGGCGGCGGTGTGGAGGCGGTGTGCACCCCCAGTATGCGCGGGCTGCCGATCGGCGTACGGCGGGCCCCTCCTGCGGAGGACCTTGCCGGTGTGGCGCACGGCCGGGGTCCCGAGTGGGTACGGTCGGCGGGTGATCGCACGTCCTCGCAAACTCGCGCACCTGTTCGCCGCCACCGCGGTGCTGCCGGCCCTGTTCGTCGCCCCGGCGGCGGCCGCGGCCCCCTCCGCCCCGGCTCCGCCGGCCGTGGTCGGGGGCGACCGGCTCGGCCAGTCCGGGGTCCAGGTCTCGCCGATGACCGGTGCCCCGGCACTCCCGGGAGATCTGACCGGTCAGTCCTGGATAGTCTCCGACGCCACGTCGGGAGAGGTGCTGGCGTCCTACAACCCGCATCTGCGGCTGCCGCCGGCCAGCACCCTGAAGATCCTCTTCGCGGACACCGTGCTGCCCAAGTTCGACCGCAACGCCGTCCACCGGGTCGCGGACGAGGAGATCCTGGGGATCGGGGCGGGCAGCAGCCTGGTCGGCATCAAGGAGAACCTGGACTACCGGGTCGAGGACCTGTGGCGCGGGGTGTTCCTCAGCTCGGGCAACGACGCCGTGCACGTCCTCGCGCACATGAACGGCGGCATCCAGCAGACCGTCGCCGAGATGCAGTCGCGCGCGGACGCCCTCCAGGCGCGGGACACCAAGGTGATCTCCCCGGACGGCTACGACATGGACGGCCAGGTCTCCTCGGCCTACGACCTGTCCCTGTTCGCCCGGGCCGGCCTGCGCAACGCGGACTTCCGGGGGTACTGCGCCACCCGGGACGCGATGTTCCCGGGCGCCGTGGACAAGAACACCGGCCAGCGCGGCAGCTTCGGCATCGCCAACACCGACCGGCTGCTGGGCAAGTACCCCGGCCTGATCGGGGTGAAGAACGGCACCACCACCAATGCGGGCTCGACCTTCGTCGGCGCCGCCGAGCGCGGCGGCCGCACGCTGCTGGTGACGGTGATGCACCCGGCGTCGTACCAGAAGGTCTACGACGAGACGGCCGCGCTGCTGGACTGGGGCTTCGCGGCGGCCGGGAAGGTCCAGCCGGTCGGCAGGCTCGTGGACGAGCAGCAGCCCGGCGCCGAGCAGCCGGCCGGCCAGGCGGGCGGCACCGCCGGGACGCCCGCGCCGCCGCCGCACCCGTCGCCGTCCGCGTCCTCGGCCTCGGCCGCCGGCGGGAAGGACGGGGACGACGGGTTCGGCATCGGCGGGTGGCTCGCGATCGTTGTCGGGGCGGTGGCCGGTGCCGGGGCCCTGGTGGTGCTCAAGCGCCGTACGGCCCGCCCCACGACCGGAGACTGACGGAAGGTCACGTACGGACGGCCCGGCCTCACACGAGGGGCCGGGCCGCCTCCAGCTCCGCCTCGTCCGCCGCCGCCAGCAGCGCCCGCCCGTGCTCGCGGGTCCGCTCCAGGGCGGCGGCCGGGTCGGCCAGCGCCGTCCAGGCGACGCAGTACATCAGCAGACGGCAGACGAAGTTCATCCAGAGCAGCAGCGCCACCGGCACGCCGAAGGCGCCGTACAGGCTCTTCCCGGCGACCGAGCCGAGGTAGGACGCGAGCAGGATCTTCAGCAGCTCGAAGCCGACCGCGCCGATCAGCGCGCCCTGCAGGACGTCGCGTCGGCGCTGGCCGTGGACCCCGGGGAACGGCGCGAGCAGGTAGGCGAACAGCAGGGTGTCGCAGGCGACCGCTATGACGAGGCCGACCCCGGTGAGCAGGTAGCCGTTGTGCAGGCCGATCGCGTCGGCGATCCGCCCGGCGAGCGTCGTGCCCGCGGTGGAGGCGCCCAGCGAGACCAGCGACACCAGGCCGAGGCCGGCGAGCACCACGCAGTCCCGCGCCTTGCGCAGGATCGCGTTGCCGTCCTCCGCGGGCAGCTGCCAGACGTCCCGGATCGAGGTGCGCATGGTGTCCACCCAGCCCAGGCCGGACACCAGCAGCAGCGCCCCGCTGACCAGCCCGACGGCGCCCGCGTTGGACACCAGGGACGGCAGGTTGAGCGCGTCGGAGATGCCCGGCAGCTGGTCGGCGATGCGCTTCTGGAGGTCGGCGACCCGGGTGTCGCTGAAGGTCGCGGCGGCGATCGCCAGGGCCACGGTCAGCAGCGGGAACAGCGCGAGGAAACCGAAGAAGGTGACCGCGCCGGCCAGCCGGTTGCCGCGGGCGGCGGTGAAGTGCTCGTACACCCGGTACGGGCGGCTGCGCAGCACCCGGGCGACGGGCGGGCCGATGACCGGAAGGCGGGTCAGGAAGTCCACGCGACCGGTTATACCGGCCCGTCCCCCGAATGGCCGTCAGGCTCGACCTTCGGCGGGCGGGTTCAGCGCCCGACCAACCGCCGGGCCCGGGCGAGCGCGCGGACGGCCTGGTACGCGCCGTAACGGCCGTGGCCGAGCAGTTCGGTGCGCACCCCGTCCACCCCGGGGGGCGGGCGGTAGCCGGCCGGGCGCAGCCGGGCGCAGTGCTCGGCGGCGCGGCGGAAGTACTCGCGGCGGTCGCCGGGCGGGACCCGGCCGGGCTTGGCGACCACGGTGTTGAGGTGGTGCAGCATCTTGCCGTAGACGACCGGGCGCCAGTGGTCGAGGTCGGGCCGGCGGTCGAGGAAGGCGAAGACCAGGTCGTACTGGGCGAAGACGTCGAAGTGCTTGCGGCTGGCGGTGGCCAGGATGTTGCCGCCCTCCTGGCGCTGGCGGTAGTGCACGCCGATGCGGTCGAGCAGGGTGATGCTCGCGGCGGCGAGGAGCGCCGGGTACGTCCAGGGGGTGTCCTCGTAGTAGCCGGCCGGGAAGACCAGCTGTTGCTCGGCGATGAACCCGCGGCGGTAGGCCTTGTTCCAGACGACCTGGAGCAGGTCGAGCAGGTCGGGGCGGGCGGCGAGGTCGAAGACGTCGGGGGAGGCGGCGCCGAAGACGTGGGCGGAGGCGGCGCGGGTGATCCGGCCGTCGACGTAGGTGCGGGCGTAGTCGTAGACCAGGACGTCCGGGTCGCCGGTGGCGGCGAGCCGGTCGTCGACGGCGGCGAGCAGGTCCGGGGTGAGGGTGTCGTCGCTGTCGAGGAAGATCACGTACTCGCCGGTGGCGACCTCCAGGCCGGCGTTGCGGGCGCGGCCGAGGCCGACGTTCTCCGGCAGGTGCAGCACCCGGACGCGGGGGTCCGCGGCGGCGGCCTCGTCGAGCATCGCGCCGCAGCGGTCCGGGGAGCGGTCGTCCACCGCGATCAGCTCGAAGTCGGGCCCGTCCTGGCCGAGGACCGAGTCGAGGCACTCGGTGAGGTAGTCCTGGACCTGGTACACGGGGACGATCACGCTGAAGCGGGGCACGGGCCCCAGCGTAGTGGGCCCCCGGAGGCGGCTTGGCCCGGACGGTAGGATCGCGGTGCACGTACGCACCGATTCAAAAGTGCGGCCAGACCCCGACCCGGGCTGCCACGCTGATTCCCGAGAAAGGCCTGCGTAGCCGATGGCTCCCCGCCTCTCCATCGTCGTTCCGATCTACAACGTCGAGCGCTACCTCGTCGAGTGCCTCGACTCGATCGCCGCCCAGACCTTCGCCGACTTCGAGTGCGTGATGGTCGACGACGGTTCGAAGGACGGCAGCGCGGCACTCGCCGAGGCCTACGCCGCCAAGGACTCGCGGTTCCGCCTGGTCCGCCAGGTGAACAAGGGCCTCGGCGCGGCCCGCAACACGGGCATCCGGCACATCGACCCGGACTCCGAGTTCCTGTGCTTCGTGGACAGCGACGACTCGATGCCGCCGAGCGCGTACGAGCTCATGATCAACACGCTGGACGAGACCGGCTCCGACTTCGCCACCGGCAACGTGCTGCGCTTCCGCGCGGTCGGCTACTACCAGTCCGGCGGCCACTCGAAGCCGTTCCGGGAGACCAGGCTCAAGACGCACATCACCGAGATCCCGGCGCTGGTCACCGACCGCACCGCGTGGAACAAGGTGTACCGGCGCTCCTTCTTCGACGCGGCCGGCCTGCTGTACCCCGAGGGCATCCTGTACGAGGACGCCCCGGTCAGCGTGCCGCACCACTACCTCGCCAAGAGCGTGGACGTGCTCGCCGAGCCGATCTACCACTGGCGCGAGCGCGAGGTCGGCGAGATGTCGATCACGCAGATGCGCACCAACCCCAAGGGCCTCGTCGACCGCGTCACCTCGGTCGAGCTGGTCCGCGGCTGGCTGAAGAAGCAGACCGAGCCGCGCTTCGCCCAGTACCTGCACTCCTACGACGAGAACACCCTCGTCGAGGAGATCCCGATGTTCTTCTGGTCCGTCGTGGACGGCGACAAGGAGTACCGGGACGCCTACATCAAGAACGTCAGCCGGCTGCTGCGGTCGATCGGCCCCGAGCAGGTCCGCAAGCTGCGCGCGCCGCTGCGGCTCAAGTACCACCTGACCCTCCAGGGCCGGATCGACGAGTTCGTCGAGCAGATCAAGTACGAGGGCGAGAGCAACGGCGGCGTCCAGGCCCGCGGCCTGCTGCGCCCGTACGCCGACTACCCGTTCCTGCGCGGCGGCCGCAAGAGCGTCCCGTCCGGCGTCCTGAAGCTGGACAACTCGCTGGTCATGCGCAGCCGGCTGTACGAGACGGCGTGGGTCGGCGGCAGGCTGGAGCTGACCGGGCACGCGTACCCGGAGCAGCTGGGCGCGGCCGGCAAGCACGACATGGTCCGCACCCTGGTGCTGCGCGAGACCAAGGGCCGCCGGGTCGTCGCCGTGCCGATGAAGACCCAGTACAGCCCCGAGGCCACCGCGAGCTGCCACCACGACCTCTACAACTGCGACTGGGCGGGCTTCACCGTCGTCGTCGACCCGAAGAAGCTCAAGCACCGCGGCCAGTGGAAGGACGGCCACTGGCGCGTCCTGGTCGCCGGCGCGGGCAAGGGCGGCGTCTACAAGGGCCGCGTCTCGGCCGGCTGGAGCGACACCGCCGAGTACATCCCGACGCACTGGGTCGAGCCGGACGTGCGGATCGTGCCCTGGGTGCGGGACAACCACGTCTACCTGAAGGTGGAGAACGTCCGGGCCCGGGTGACCGGCCTGGCCGTGCACGCCGGCCGGGTGGAGGTCTCGGGCGCGGCCCGCTCCGGCGCGAGCTTCGCCGGGGCCCGGCTGCGGCTCACCCACGTCGAGTCCGACCGCGAGCTGGCCTTCCCCCTGGAGCTGGGCGCGCCGGTCGGCACGCTGCAGCCGTTCACCGTCTCCTTCGCCGCGGCCGAGCTGACCGCCGTCCGCGAGGCCTGGGCCGAGCTGGACCCGGCAGCCGACGAGCGCGCCCGCGACCGCTGGGACACCGCGCTGCTGCTCGCCGACGGCACCGCCGTGCCCGTGGTCTGGGACGAGCGCAACGCGCCCGAGCAGCTGCACGTCGTCCTCAACCCGCAGGCCCCGGCCGCGGAGCGCCGCGCGCTCTACTCCAAGCCCTCCCCCGCGGGCAACCTGCAGTTCTCCGACCAGCTGCTCCAGCCGATCGTGGACGAGGTCGCCTCGCGCGGCGCCGACGGCTTCCTGCTGAGCGGCTCCTTCCCGCTGCCCGGCTCGCACCGCTGGGAGCTGGTCGTCCGCCACGGCTGGCGCGAGGAGGAGCACGTCTACCCGGTGGAGATCACCGACGGCCGCTTCCGCACCGCGCTGCCGGCCGTGCCGACCGCCTCCTTCGCCGGGCGCGTGCCGCTCGCCCAGGGCACCTGGGACGTCTTCTTCCGTCCGGTCGGCGCCCCGGTCGACGAGGCCGCGACCAAGCACGCGCTGATCTCGCCGGACTGCTTCGCCACCCTGCCGCTGGAGGTGGAGTCCCGCGGCAAGCGGATAGTGCTGGAGCGCCGCCACCACGACGGCCTGTCGCTGGAGTCGCACTCGGCCCTGCTGCCCGAGGAGCGCAGCGGCTACCGTCAGCGCCAGCTGCGCACGGCCGACTACCCGGCCGCCCGCCGGCACCCGGTGCGCGAGACCGTCCTGTACAACGTCGGCCTCGGCGGCCTCTACGCGGACTCCCCGCGGGCTATCCACGAGGAGCTCGTCCGCCGCGGCCTGCCGCTGGAGCACCTGTGGGGCAGCGACGACCTCCAGGCCGACCTGCCGCAGACCGCGCAGGCGATCCGGCTGTGGAGCCCGGAGTGGTTCGAGGCGCTGGCGACCGCCAAGTACATCGTCACCAGCACCCACCTGCCCGACTTCTTCGTCCGCCGCCCCGGCCAGGTCGTCGTGCAGACCTGGCTCGGCACGCCGCTGAAGCAGATCGGCATGGACTTCGAGAAGGTCTGGTTCACCGACTCCAACTACCTGAAGGGCCTCGCCAAGGAGGTCCCGAACTGGAACCTGCTGGTGGCCGGCAACAGCTGGGCGGCCCCGGTCCTCAAGCGCGCCTTCGACTACAAGGGCGAGATCCTGGAGAGCGGTTCGCCCCGCAACGACCTCCTTTTCGCCCCGGACCGCGAGAAGACCGCCGAGCAGGTCCGCGAGCGCCTCGGTCTGCCCGAGGGCAAGAAGGTCGTGCTCTACGCACCGACCTGGCGCGAGGACCGTCGCCGGCCCAACGGCGGCTACCAGATCGACCTGCGGATCGACCTGGAGGCGGCCCGCGCCGCGCTCGGCGACGACCAGGTGCTGCTGGTGCGCCGGCACAGCATGATGTGCGGCCAGATCCCGGACGCCGGCAACGGCTACGTCTGGGACGTCGGCAGCTACCCCGACATGGCGGAGCTGCTGCTCATCGCCGACGTGCTGGTCACCGACTACTCGGCCGCGGTCTTCGACTTCGCGGCGACGGGCAAGCCGGTGCTGTTCTTCACGTACGACCTGGAGCACTACCGGGACAACCTGCGCGGTTTCAGCCTGGACTTCGAGTCGGAGGTGCCCGGCCCGCTGCTGGCCACCTCCGCCGAACTGGTCTCCGCGCTCGGCCGGGTGGACGAGGTCGCCGCCGAATACGCCGACAAGGCCGCCGCGTTCCGTGAGGCCTACTGCGACCTGGACGACGGCAAGGCCTCCGCCCGCGTCGTCGATGCCATGCTCCGAAAGGAGTAATTTTTCCTCGAAGGTTCCGAGGCGTCCGGCGCGATTCCGCGGCGGACGCCTCGGCATTTCTGAAAGTCCCCTGAGAGCGACCCCGCCTTTACGCCCACATTGCACTCGAACTGGCGTTTCGTCGGCAAATTTCTCAGGAAATTCTACGAACCGTACAGTTGACCCCGGGTGTCGTCCCGGTATGGGATGTCAATTCGGCTGTCATCGTTCCGGCTCCCGCCGGTCGGCAGCCCCCCCGGCCCAGCACGACGGCCGGGTTCCCGTCCCCGGAGGGCTCCACCCGAAATGCCAGTGCTCACACGGCTCGTCCTGCCGCATGCCGACCCCCGTGTGACGACCGCACTGCCCACCGGCTCCGACGACGCCGTCTTCGGCCTGCTGCGCGCCCGCTGGACCGGCCGCGGCCTGGAACTCACCGGCTTCGCCCGCCCCGAGGACCAGGACACCGGCCGGGCCGGCTCCGCCTGGACCTGGCTCACCCTGCGCCACCCCGAGGACGCGCAGCCGCCCGTCCACGTCCGCTCCAGGCCGCGGCGCCTGCCCGAGGTCACCGACGACAGTGCCCAGCCCGAGCACAACCACGACTGGTCCGGCTTCACCGCCGTGATCGAGCCCGGCCGGCTGCGCCGCGGCGGCCAGTGGCTGCTCGGCGACTGGCAGATCGAGACCACGCTCTTCACCCGCCCCCGCCCCGCCCGGCTGCGCCGCCAGTACGGCACGCTCGCCCCACACTGGTGCGGCTCGGGCGAGTACCCGCCGGCCCGCTGGGTCGACCGCGACGTGCGCCTCCAGCCGCACTTCGCCGACGGCCGGCTGCGCCTGCTGCTGGAACGCCCCGGCGTCCGCCTCACCCACGCCACGTCCGCCGACGGGGGCCTCGACCTGCGCGGCACCGCCGACCACTGCCCGTCCGGCACCGTGCTGCGGCTGCGCCACCGGCAGAGCGACGCCGTCGTCGAACAGCCCGTCACCCGGACCGGCAACGCCTTCGCCGTCCACCTGCCCTACCGGCCGTTCACCGCCGACGGGCGCGGCACCGAGGACCTGGAGCACTGGGACGCCGAACTGCTCCGCCCCGACGGCACCACCGAGCAGCTCGTCGTGGACGAGCGCGGCGGCCCGGTGGCCGGCCAGCACCGGCTGCCCGCCACCGCCGACCGGGCGCTCTACCTCAAGCACCTCGCCGACGGGCGGCTCCAGGTCTGCGTCCAGCCCGCGGCCGGCCTGATCGACCGGATCGCCGTCAAGGCCGGCGGCTTCGAACTCGCCGGGCACTGCCCCGACCCGGCCGCCGGACGGCTGGAGCTCGTGCTGCGGCACACCGGCACGGACGGCGAGGTCCGCCGCCCGGGCGAGGCCGGCGCC
>NZ_JBFBDY010000010.1:33220-44908 GCF_040683475.1 Kitasatospora sp. NPDC093558
GACGGCCGCTTCCGGGTGCGGGTGCCCGCCACCCGCACCGGCTCGGACGGCACCACGCTGCCGCTGCGCAAGGGCATCTGGGAGGCCGCGCTGGAGTCCGTCGACCGCTCGGGACCGGCCCGCCCGCTGCTCGCCGCCCCCGCCGCGCTGGCCTGCCTGCCGGCCGCCACCCAGGCCGGCGGCAAGCCCGTCCTGCTCCAGCGCCGCTGGCACGACACCCTGCTGGTGGACTCCACGCCGGTGCTCAGCGCCACCGAGCGCAGCGCCTGGACGCAGTCCCGCCTGCGGGCCTCCGGCTACCCCGCCGCCCGCCGCGAGCCGCTGCGCGAGGCGGTGCTGTACGACGTGTTCGGCGGCCGCGGCTACGCCGACTCCCCGCGCGCGGTGCACGCCGAACTCGTCCGCCGCGAACTGCCGTTGGAGCACCTGTGGGTGGTCGACGACGCCCAGGCGGACCTGCCGCCCGGGGTCAAGGCGGTGCGGATCTGGAGCCCCGAGTGGTACCGGGCGCTGGCCACCTGCCGGTACCTGGTCGGCAACACCCACTTCCCGGACTTCCTGGAGCGCCGCCGCGGCCAGGTGGTCGTGCAGACCTGGCACGGCTCGCTGCTCAAGCGCATCGCCCACGACGTCGAGAACCCCTGGCTGTCCGACCACGGCTACCTGGACGCGCTCGACCGCGAGACCCCGCAGTGGAGCATGCTCGTCTCCCCCAGCCCGTTCGCCACCCCGATCCTGCGCCGGGCGTTCCGGTACGGCGGCGAGATCCTGGAGGCCGGCTACCCGCGCAACGACGTCCTGGCCCGGCCCGACGAGCGCACCGCCGCGGCCGTCCGCCGCCGCCTCGGCATCCCCGAGGGCAAGCGGATCGTGCTGTACGCGCCGACCTGGCGCGAGGACCAGCAGCGCGGCGACGGCGACGGCTTCCGGCTCGACCTGCGGATCGACGTCGACCGGGCGCGCCGCGCCCTCGGCCCGGACCACGTGCTGCTGATCCGCCCGCACGCGCACGTCCGCGAACCGCTGCCGGGCGCCGGCGACGGCTTCCTGTACGACTGCGCGGACTACCCGGACGTCCAGGAGCTGCTGCTGGTCGCGGACGTGCTGGTCACCGACTACTCGTCGATCATGTTCGACTTCGCGATCACCGGCCGCCCGGTGCTCTTCTTCACCTACGACCTGGAGCACTACCGCGACACCCTGCGCGGCTTCTACTTCGACTTCGAGGCCCAGGCCCCCGGCCCGCTCGTCCCGAGCTCGGCCGAGCTGGTCGGCGCGCTGCGCGAACTCGCCGACGGGGACGGGCGGCTGACCACCGAGTACGCGGAGCGCTACCGCCGCTTCCGGGCCGCCCACTGCGCGCTGGACGACGGCAGTGCGGCCCGCCGGGTGGTCGACCGGATGCTCGAACTCACCCGCACGACCGGCTGATCCGGCCGGTTCACGCGAAGGAGTAGCTCCGCCAGGGCCGCCAGACCTCGTCCGCGTCGAACCGGGAGAGGCCGAAGCCGGGCACCTCGAAGGCCGCCCGGAAGCCGCGCGCCTGCTCGTGCGCCTGGTCCAGCACGTCGTCCGGCAGGCCGTGCGCCACCGTCACGTGCGGGTGGTACGGGAACGCCAGCTCGCGGGCCAGCGGGCCGGAGCGGACGTCCGCCTCCAGCAGCCGGCACTCCTGCGCGCCCTCCTCGACCCGGACGAACACCACCGGGGAGACCGGGCGGAAGGTGCCGGCGCCGCGCAGCAGCATCCGGAACGGCCGGTGCGCCGCCGCCACCGCCGCCAGGTGCTCCTCGATCTTCGGCAGCACCTCGGCCGGCACCTCGGTCGGCGGCAGCAGCGTGACGTGCGTCGGTATCGAGCGGGCGAGCGGATCGCCGTGCCCGGCCCTGGCGTCCTGGATCTGCGCGCCGTACGGGTCCGGGACGCTCACGGACACGCCGATGGTGACGACCTCCGGGAGGCCGTCACCATCGGGCAGACGTGTGAGGGGAGTCACCGCTTGGCGGCCGGGAGGAAGCCGATCCGGTCGTACACCGTCTCCAGCGTCTGGGACGCCACCGCGCGGGCCTTGTCCGCACCGAGCGCCAGCACCCGGTCCAGCTCGGCCGGGTCGTCCAGGTAGGTGCGGGTGCGCTCCTGGAAGGGGGTGACCCACTCGGTGAACAGCTCGGCCAGCTCGGTCTTCAGGGCGCCGTACATCTTGCCCTCGAAGTGGGCGACGAGCTGCTCGACGGACTGGCCGCTGAGCGCGGAGTGGATCCGCAGCAGGTTGGAGACGCCCGGCTTGGCCTCCTCGTCGTAGGAGACGACGGTGCCGGTGTCGGTGACGGCGCTCTTGAACTTCTTGGCGCTGACCTTCGGCTCGTCCAGCAGGCTGACCAGGCCCTTGGGCGAGGAGGCCGACTTGCTCATCTTGACGGCCGGGTCCTGGAGGTCCTGGATCTTCGCCGTCTCCTTGAGGATGTACGCCTTCGGCACGGTGAAGGTCGGGGTGTAGCGGGAGTTGAAGCGCTCCGCGATGTCCCGGGTGATCTCCACGTGCTGGCGCTGGTCCTCGCCGACCGGCACGGCGTCCGCCTGGTAGAGCAGGATGTCGGCGATCTGGAGGATCGGATAGGTGAACAGGCCGACCGTGGTGCTGTCGGCGCCGTACCGGGCGGACTTGTCCTTGAACTGGGTCATCCGGGAGGCCTCGCCGAAGCCGGTGAGGCAGTTCATCACCCAGGCCAGCTGCGCGTGTTCGGGCACGTGCGACTGGACGAAGAGCGTGCAGTGCTCCGGGTCCAGGCCGGCGCCGAGCAGCTGGGCGGCGGAGATCCGGGTGTTCTCGCGCAGGGTCGCGGGGTCCTGCGGCACCGTGATCGCGTGCAGGTCGACCACCATGTAGAAGGCGTCGTTGTCCTTCTGCAGGTCGACCCACTGGCGCACCGCGCCGAGGTAGTTGCCGAGGTGGAACGACCCCGAGGTGGGCTGGATCCCGGAGAGCACCCGGGGACGGTCCTTGACCGGACCAGTGACCGCTGCGTTGACCATGCGGGCCATTGTTCCAGTTCCACCGGGCGGTCAGGAAACCTCTGCCCCTGGAGGTTCCGACAGTGTGACGGCACTCACCCTGACCCGGGCGATCCGCCGGCCCTCCAGCTTGGCCACCGTCAGCAGCACCCCGGCACCGCCCTCGACCGGCACGCGCACCTGGTCACCGTCCCTGGGCAGCCGGCCGAGCGAGGCGACCAGGCAGCCGGCCACCGTCTCGTACGGGCCTTCCGGGAGGGTGACGCCGGTCTCCTCGGCGAAGTCGCCGAGGTTGAGCAGGCCGTCCAGCTCCACGCCGCCGCCGGCCAGCCGGCGGGTGGTGGCGGTCTCCGGGCGGTCGTACTCGTCGCGGATCTCGCCGATGACCTCCTCGACGAGGTCCTCCAGGGTGACGATGCCCGCGGTGCCGCCGTACTCGTCGACCACGATCGCCAGGTGGTGGCCCTCGCGGCGCATCTCGCCCATCGCCTCCAGCACCAGCTTGGTGCCGGGCAGCAGCTTGACCGGGCGGGCCAGGTCGCGGACCTTGGCGGCCTGCTCGCCGCGGGTGCCGTACAGGTCGCGCACGTGGACGAAGCCGACCACGGCGTCGGCGCTGCCCTCGACCACCGGGTAGCGCGAGTGCGGCGAGGTTTCGGCCTGGTGGCGCACGGCGCTCAGCGCGCGCTCGGCGTCCAGGAAGGTCACCTCGGTGCGCGGGACCATCACCTCGCGCAGCTGACGCTCCCCGGCGGAGAACACGTCGGCGATCAACGCCCGTTCGTCGCTGCCGAGTTCGGTGTTGGCGGCGACCAGGCCGCGCAGCTCCTCGGAGCTCATCGAGCCGCGCCCGGCGGTCGGGTCGCCGCCCAGCAGCCGGACCATCATGTTGGTCGAGTGCCCGAGCAGCCAGATCACCGGCCGCAGCACCGAGGACATGACGTCCACGACGGGCGCGGCGGTCACCGCGATCGACTCGGCGCGCTGCAGGCCGATCCGCTTGGGGGTGAGCTCGCCGAGCACCAGCGAGACGTAGCTGATCACCAGGGTGAGGCCGACCAGCGCGATGGCGTCGGCGACGCCCTGCGTGAGCCCGGCCCGCACGAACAGCGGGGCGACCTTGCCGGCCAGCGTGTCCGCGCCGAACGCGGCGGACAGGAAGCCCATGCAGGTCACGCCGACCTGCACGGCGGCCAGGAAGCGGTTGGGGTCGGCGGCCAGGTGCGCGGCCCGGGCGGAGCGCCGGGTGCCCTGGGCCTCCAGCGCCCGGATCTGGCCCTCGCGCAGCGAGATCAGCGAGATCTCGGCGACGTTGAACAGCCCGCCCAGGAGGATGAAGACGAGGACGAGCGCCGCGTCCCCGATGGTTTCGTTCACAGCGCGCCAGTGTAGGGCGACGGCCCGCCGCTTCCCCGGGAGGGAGGCGGCGGGCCGTTCGAAATGGAAGCCGGGCGGCTCAGATGAGGCCGAGCTCCTGGACCGCGTCGCGCTCCTCGATCAGCTCGTTGACCGAGGCGTCGATGCGGCCGCGCGAGAAGTCGGAGATCTCCAGGCCCTGGACGATCTCGAACTTGCCGTCCTTGGTGGTGACCGGGAAGGAGGAGATCAGACCGGCCGGGACGCCGTAGGAGCCGTCGGAGACGACGCCCATCGAGGTCCAGTCGCCCTCGGCGGTGCCGTTGACCCAGGTGTACACGTGGTCGATGGCGGCGTTCGCGGCCGAGGCGGCCGAGGAAGCGCCACGGGCGTCGATGATGGCGGCGCCGCGCTTGGCGACGGTCGGGATGAAGTCGTTCTCCAGCCAGGCCAGGTCGCTGCCGACGGCCTCGAAGGCCGGCTTGCCGGCGACCTCGGCCTGGAAGATGTCCGGGTACTGGGTCGCGGAGTGGTTGCCCCAGATGGTGACGCGCTTGATGTCCGAGACCAGGGCGCCGGTCTTGGCGGAGAGCTGGCCGACCGCGCGGTTGTGGTCCAGGCGGGTCATCGCGGTGAAGCGCTCGGCCGGGACGTCCGGGGCGTTGCGCTGGGCGATCAGGGCGTTGGTGTTGGCCGGGTTGCCGACGACCAGGACCTTGATGTCGTCCGCGGCGTGGTCGTTGATGGCCTTGCCCTGCGGGCCGAAGATGCCGCCGTTGGCCTGCAGCAGGTCGCCGCGCTCCATGCCCGCGGTGCGCGGACGGGCGCCGACCAGCAGGGCGACGTTGGCGCCGTCGAAGGCCTCGGCCGGCTTGTCGGTGATGGTGATGTCGCGCAGCAGCGGGAACGCGCAGTCGACGAGCTCCATCGCGGTGCCCTCGGCGGCCTTCAGGCCCTGCGGGATCTCCAGGAGGCGCAGGTTCACCGGCACGTCGGCACCGAGCAGGTGGCCCGAGGCGATGCGGAAGAGCAGCGCGTAGCCGATCTGGCCGGCCGCTCCGGTGATGGTGACGTTGACGGGGGTGCGGGTCATTTCTACCTTCTCCAGCAAATCGCCAGGTGCCCCAGGCACACCGGCGCACTGGAGCCGAGGATGATCTCTCGACGTCGAGAGACCGGCGTCAGGTTATCGCAAAGGGAAGCCTACGCCGCGTGCGCGGGCGTGGCTGATGCGTCACAGCGGGAGATCGCGACGGCCCCCGTCCGGGAGGACCGGGACGGGGGCCGTGGCGGGTGCGGGGCAGTGCCGCGGATCAGTGCTTGGGACGTCCGATCAACTGCCCGATGTTGTCGAGCAGCGGGAACTCCAGCCACGGGTTCGGCTGCGCCACCAGCGTCAGCAGGACGATCGCCGAGCCCAGGAAGCCCAGCACGATCACGTCGGTGAAGCGGCTGCGCACCGCGAGCATCCCGACCTCGGGCAGTACCAGCCGCAGGACGGCGCCGAGCAGCACGCCGCCGCCGAGGATCAGCAGCCCGTACTTGAAACCGTCCTTGAAGTCGGCGAACCAGGTGACCGCGAGCCCGGCGCCGACCACCAGCAGGACCAGCGTTATCGGCCACTGCCGGACCGGCAGGGCGTGCTCGCGCCCGAGGGCCGCGGCCGAACCCTCGGGCGGGACGGTGCCGGTGGTCTTGACCGGCCGCTGCCGGGACCGTGCCGGGGGTCGTGGGTCACTCATGTCCGCCGTCTCCCGAGGAGTCAGACGCCGGCGCGGCGCTCGGCCGCCTCGACGATGTTGTTGAGCAGCATCGCGCGGGTCATCGGGCCCACGCCGCCCGGGTTCGGGGAGATCCAGCCGGCCACCTCGGCCACGTTCGGGTGCACGTCGCCGACGATCTTGCCCTCGCTGCGGCTGACGCCCACGTCCAGCACGGCCGCGCCCGGCTTGACGTCCTCCGGCTTGATCAGGTGCGGCACGCCGGCGGCGGCCACGATGATGTCGGCCTTGCGCAGGTGGTAGGCCAGGTCCCGGGTGCCGGTGTGGCACAGGGTCACGGTGGCGTTCTCGGAGCGGCGGGTCAGCAGCAGGCCGATCGAGCGGCCGACGGTGACGCCGCGGCCGACCACGACCACCTCGGCGCCGTTGATCTCGACGTCGTGGCGGCGCAGCAGCTCGACGATGCCCAGCGGGGTGCAGGGCAGCGGGCCCTCGATGCCGAGGGCGAGGCGGCCGAGCGAGGTCGGGTGCAGGCCGTCCGCGTCCTTGTCCGGGTCCATGAGCTCCAGGACCGGGTTCTGGTCCAGGCCCTTGGGCAGCGGCAGCTGGACGATGTAGCCGGTGCAGGCGGGGTCGGCGTTGAGCTCGCGGACGACGTCCTCGACGTCCTGCTGGGTCGCGGTGGCGGGCAGCTCGCGCTGGATCGAGGCGATGCCGACCTCGGCGCAGTCCTTGTGCTTGCCGTTCACGTACCAGCGGCTGCCCGGGTCGTCGCCGACCAGGACGGTGCCGAGGCCGGGCGTGACGCCCTTCGCCTTGAGGGCCGCCACACGGACGGCGAGTTCGGACTTGATCGCGGCAGCAGTGGCCTTGCCATCGAGAATCTGGGCAGTCATGACCCCATTCTCCCGGATCGCGGCGAGCCTCCGTACCAGGGCACCCGGCCCGCTGCGCCGGGGGTCCGCGGGAGGACCGGACGGGCACGGAAGGCCGGTGCCGCATTGCGGTTGCGCCACAGTCTCGCCCCCGTCCCGGAGGCGGCTGGACACGGCGCTCCCGTCCGGTCGACGATATGGGCACAACCCTGCCGCGACCGGCCCGGTGACGGGCCGACGGACACCACGGCGGGGCGCACCCGGGGGAAGAGCGTTGAACCGACCACATGTGACCGTGCCGCCCGCCTGCGTTCGCGGCGGCGCGGTGTCCGCTGCGCAGCCGTCGAGGATTCCGCTCGTTCCGCGCCCGGCCCGTTCCTGAGCCACCGCCGTCGGCGCCCCGGCCGTGCGACCCGCAGGGCCGGACCGTCGGCAGCCCCGGCCACCTTCCCGTCCCCACGTCCCCGTATCTGCCCGGAGGCACGAATGAGTTACCCGCCCGACCCGAACAACCCGTACAACCAGCCGCCGCAGCAGGGCTACGGCTACCCCCAGCAGGCCCCGCCCGCCGGGTACGGCTACCCCCAGCAGGGCCAGCCGCAGGACGGGTACGGCTACCCCCAGCAGCCGGGGTACGGCGTCCCGCAGCAGCAGGCCTACCCGGGTTACGCGGCGCCTCCCGGCACCCTCCAGGCCAACAACGGCTACATCAACATCCCGCCCCTGGGCACGGTGAAGCTGGCCAGCATGGGTCAGCGGTTCGTGGCCCGCCTGATCGACGGCCTGGCGGTCAGCGCGGTCATCGCGGTCCTCATGGCGCTCGGTGCGGCCAGCGCCCTGGGCATCAGCCAGAAGGCCAAGGACTGCTCGCAGTACGCCTACGGCGGCGTCAACGCCAACAGCACGCAGTACTCGTCCTGCCTCCACGAGCAGACCCAGGCCGCCACCAGCTTCCTGACCACCATGATGATCATCATGGGCATGCTGGCGGTGTTCAACCTGCTCTACGAGTGGCTGATGGTGTCCTTCGCCGGCGCCACGCTCGGCAAGCTGGCCATGGGCCTGCGCGTGGTCAAGGAGAGCACCGGCCAGGTCCCCGGCCTGGGCGGCGGCTTCATCCGCTTCATCATCCCGGTCGTCGGCGCGATCGTCTGCTACATCGGCGCCCTGCTGGTCTACCTGTCCCCGTTCTTCGACAACTCCGGGAAGCTGCAGGGCTGGCACGACCGGGCCGCCGGCACCCTGGTGATCAAGAAGTAACGCGCACCGCACGACCGAGCGGCCCGGCCCCCTCACGGAGGGAGCCGGGCCGCTTTGTCGTTCCGCCGGCCCGTCAGGCCGTCACGCCGTCAGCCCGTCAGTGGAAGAAGTGGCGCGCGCCGGTGAAG
Organism: Kitasatospora sp. NPDC093558; assembly: GCF_040683475.1. Lineage (NCBI taxonomy): Bacteria > Bacillati > Actinomycetota > Actinomycetes > Kitasatosporales > Streptomycetaceae > Kitasatospora > Kitasatospora sp. NPDC093558. The sequence goes on from NZ_JBFBDY010000010.1 coordinate 41,573, forward strand.
TACATCGTCACGCCGGCCTTGGTGGCGGCCGCGACGACCTCCTCGTCCCGGATCGAACCGCCGGGCTGCACGATCGCCTTGACGCCCGCGGCGATCAGGATCTCCGGGCCGTCCGGGAACGGGAAGAACGCGTCCGAGGCCGCGTACGAGCCCTCGGCGCGCTCGCCGGCCCGCTCGACCGCGAGCTTGCACGAGTCCACCCGGTTGACCTGGCCCATGCCGACGCCGACCGAGGCGCCGCCCTTGGCCAGCAGGATCGCGTTGGACTTGACGGCCCGGCAGGCCCGCCAGGCGAAGGCCAGCTCGGCCAGCTCCGCCTCGGACAGCGCCTCGCCGCTGGCCAGCGTCCAGTTCGCCGGGTCGTCGCCCTCGGCGTGCACCCGGTCGGCGTCCTGGAGCAGCACGCCGCCGGAGACCGGGCGCACCTCCTGGCGGTTGACCGGGGCCTCCGGGGCGAGCAGCACGCGCAGGTTCTTCTTGCGGGCCAGGACCTCGACCGCGCCGTCCTCGTAGCCGGGGGCCACGACGACCTCGGTGAAGATCGGGGCGATCTGCTCGGCCAGCTCGACGGTGACCGGGCGGTTGACCGCGATCACGCCGCCGTACGCGGAGACCGGGTCGCACTCGTGCGCCTTGCGGTGCGCCTCGGCGACGTCGGCGCCGGTCGCGATGCCGCACGGGTTGGCGTGCTTGATGATCGCGACGGCCGGCTCGGCGTGGTCGTACGCGGCGCGGCGGGCGGCGTCGGTGTCGACGTAGTTGTTGTACGACATCTCCTTGCCGTGCAGCTGCTGCGCGCCGGCCAGGCCGCCAGTGCCGTCGCTGTAGAGCGCGGCGCCCTGGTGCGGGTTCTCGCCGTAGCGCAGCACGTTCTGCCGCTCCCAGGTCGCGCCCAGGAACTCGGGGAAGTCGGCGTCGCTCGGCGCGTAGCCGGCCTCGAACCAGGAGGCGACGGCCACGTCGTAGGCGGCGGTGTGGGCGAACGCGGCACCGGCCAGGCGCTTGCGGGTGGCCAGGTCGAAGCCGCCCTCCTGGGCGGCCTTCAGCACGTCGCCGTAGCGGGCCGGGTCGACCACGACGGCCACCGACGGGTGGTTCTTGGCGGCGGCGCGGACCATGCTCGGGCCGCCGATGTCGATCTGCTCGACGCACTCGTCCGGGGTGGCGCCGGAGGCGACGGTGGCCTTGAACGGGTAGAGGTTCACGACGACCAGGTCGAACGGCTCGACGCCGAGCTCGGCCAGCTGCGCGCGGTGCGACTCCAGGCGCAGGTCGGCGAGCACGCCGGCGTGCACGCGGGGGTGCAGCGTCTTCACGCGCCCGTCCAGGCACTCCGGGAAGCCGGTCAGCTCGGAGACCTCGGTCACCGGGACGCCGGCGGCGGCGATGCGGCCGGCGGTGGAGCCGGTGGAGACGATGGCGACCCCGGCGGCGTGCAGGCCCTGGGCCAGCTCCTCCAGACCGGTCTTGTCGTACACGCTGATCAGCGCGCGACGGATCGGACGGACGTTCTCGGAGACAGGGGGGGTGGTGGAGCTGGCACTCATGCTCCCACCTCGCTGCGCTCGGCGGGCGCTGCGCGCCAGGCACCTTCCTCGATGACTCGTTCGCTGCGCTCACTCATGTGCCGGAATCCATACCTTTCGGTCCTCGATGCGGTGACCTTCGCGGGCCAGCCGGCCCACGACGTCGACGAGCAGCTTGCGCTCGACAGTCTTGATGCGCTCGTGCAGCGCTTCGCCGCCATCGGCGTGGTCGGCGTCGGCGACCTCGACGACGCCCTGCGCGATGATCGGCCCGGTGTCCACCCCGGCGTCGACCAGGTGGACGGTGCAGCCGGTGACCCTGACCCCGTACGCGAGGGCGTCGGTGACGCCGTGGGCGCCGGGGAAGGACGGCAGCAGTGCGGGGTGGGTGTTGACGATCCGCCCCGCGAAGGCCGCGATGAACTCGGGGCCGAGGATCTTCATGAAGCCGGCCGTGACGACCAGGTCCGGCTCGTGGGCGGCGACGGACGCGGTCAGCGCGCGGTCCCAGTCGGCGCGGTCCGGGTGGTCCTTGACCCGGTGGACGAAGGTCGGCAGACCGGCCCGCTCGGCGCGCTCCAGGCCGGCGATCCCGTCGCGGTCCGCGCCCACGGCGAGGATCTCGGCCCCGTAGGCCGGGTCGGCGACGGCGTCGATCAGCGCCTGCAGGTTGGTGCCCGAACCGGAGACCAGCACCACCAGGCGGGCCGGTCCGGGCGTACGGGGCGGGAAGAGCTGGGCGGGGGCGGCGGCCACTGCGCGTTTCTCCGTAGGTCGGGCGCCGCCCGCTGGTACGTCCACCGGCGGTGGGGCCACTACGAACGGCAGGTCGAGCGAGGGGGAACACCGGGAGGAACCGCCGCGACGCGGGCCCCGGGGAACCTGTGTGAGCTGCTGACCGTCACCACGATAACGGCTGGTCGGACGGCCTCCGCACCCTGCGGGCGGGGCTACGCGCGTAGTTGAGACGGGGATCTCTCGTGTGATCTCCCCGGCGATCTCCCCGCGGCCGACGCGGCAGGCCGCCGGGGGCCTTCGGGACCGCTGCGGGATCATAGGGGGCGCGGGCACCCGCCCCACCGACCGAGAAGGAATGGCGGACACCATGAGCAGCGGTGACAACCCCGGCGAGCGCAACCCCTTCGCGCCGCCGCCGGCGGATGCCCCGGACCAGCCGTGGCAGCCGCGCGCTCCCCGGTCCGCCGACGGCGGCGACGGCCCCGACGGCGAGGGCCCCGGCCGGCCCGGCGGCGACGGCTGGCAGCCCCGCCCGCCGGCCCCGCAGCCGCCGCGGCTCGACCCCACCGATCCGGCCCAGCGCAAGGCCCGCAACGCGGCGCTCGCCGGGCTGTTCGCGCTGATCTGCGTGCTCGCCGGGGTCACCTGGGTCGCCCTGTTCGTCGGCACGCTCGGCATCGTGTGGGGCATCGGCGCGATGCGCGCCCCCCGGCCGTCCACGGCCGTCGGCGTCGCGCCCGGCGGGCCGAACCCGCTCACCCCGGCCGCGCTCGCCGGGGTGCTCACCGGCGCGATGACCGTCGTGGTCGCGTGCTCGGTGATCGGCCTCGGGCTCTACTACGACGACTACGTGACCTGCGTCCACGACTCGCTGACGACGGTCGGCGCCGACAACTGCGGCCGGCTCGCACCGCAGTGGTACGTCGACCTGGTGGGGAACGGCCGCAACTAGGGCGTGTCTTTCGGATCCGGCCGGGTGCCGCGGCGTCAGGGCACGCGCCTCGCCGCGTTGTCGTCGGTCACCGATGCTCCGCATGGACTCCCTCCTCCGCCTTGCGATGCACGCACCCTG
>NZ_JBFBDY010000011.1:0-43594 GCF_040683475.1 Kitasatospora sp. NPDC093558
CCGGGCGCTCTCGTCGTGCCGGAAGGGGGAGGGCCCGGCCTCAGGCCGAGACGGTCGGCGGCCGGACGGCGTCCTGCTCGCGGTCGGCCTGCTCCGCGGTGCCGGCCGGTGCCGCGGCGGCCCGGCGGGCCTTGAGGCGGCGGACCGGTCCCGGCGTCCAGTCCTTGAGCTTCATCGCCGGCGACTCGATCAGGTGCCAGGACAGCGCGGCCAGCGCGACCGTCCCGGCCAGCGCGCAGGCGAGGAAGACGGGCTTGCCGTACTTGGCGTAGCCGAGCATGGCCAGCGACTGCTCGACGGTGAAGCCGTAGATGTAGATGCCGTACGAGTAGTCCCGCTTGCGGCCGACCTTCTGGAACGGGCGCGGCAGCCGGATCGCGAGCCAGAACAGCAGGTACGCGAAGGCCGGGTAGCCGAACACGAAGAGCCCGCCCCACTGCAGCGTGGCCAGGAAGACCAGCACGCAGGCCAGTGCCAGGCCGTCGTTGATCGGCACGCGCTCGCGGTAGAGCTGGAAGGTCGCGCCGATCATGAAGACGAAGCCCAGGTGGACGATGTAGTGGAAGACCAGCGGGCCGAGGAACGGGACGTTGACGGCGGAGCCGAGGTCCCCGGGGATGCCGCGCCAGGCGGGCGCGTCGATCCAGTCGTTGATGATCAGGCCCCACAGCGCGACCGCCGTCAGCGGCACGAAGCGGCGTGCCCGCAGCAGCACCCCGCCGGCCGCCAGCAGGCCCACGACTATGTAGCAGAGGATCTCGTACTTCAGCGACCAGAGCGCCCCGTTGACGCTCTGGTCGAAGTTGGTGTGGCGCCGGACGCCCTCGGCGATGACGCCGGAGACGTCCCAGCCGCCGGTGAGCGAGGTGTTCCAGGTGCCGCTCAGGTACGTCTTGGGGCCGTTGGGGTGGCTCCAGAACCCGTTGAGGGTGTGGTGCTGCCACCGGTACAGCAGCGGCATGATCACCAGGGTGGAGACCACCAGTGAGCCCCAGAGCCCGGGCATGATGCGCAGCGCGCGGTGCCAGGAGTAGCGGCCGATGGTGATGCGGCGGCCGCTGCCCGTGATCATGAAGCCGGAGAGGACGAAGAAGCCGATCACGGCCATCTTCCCGAGGTCGGTCTGCTCGCCGCTGCGCTTCCACAGCGGGTCCAGGTGGCCCCAGGCCAGCGGGTAGACGTGGGAGACCACGACCGAGGAGGCCAGCAGCAGTCTCAGCAGGCCGAAGCTGTTGGCACGCCCGGAGAACAGCTCGGCCAGGGTGCCGCGGGACTGGAACAGGCTGCGCGGTCTCATGGGTTCCTCAAGGAGTGGATCGGGGCTACCCGATGGGCGGAGGCGCCGGACGGTGGCCCGTCCGGCGCCGGTGGTGGCCCTGCTGGGTTTCCCGGTCCTACGCGGCCGGGGCGGTGGCCTGGGCGGTCCAGAGCTCGCGGACGGCCTCGCGCAGGCTGCGGCGGGGGGTCCAGCCGAGGCTCTCGCGGGCGACGGTGACGTCGAGCTGCTGCCACTCGGTCTCCGGGCCGGTGCCGTCGGGGGCCGGGACCTCGGTGATCTCGGTGGGCACGCCGCTCTCCTCGATCAGGAGCTCGACGAGGTGGCGGGCGGTGGAGGCGGATCCGGTGCCGACGTTGACGACCGGCGGGGCCGAGCGGTCGGCGGCGGCCAGCAGGACGGCGTCGAGGGTGTCGGTGAGGTCGACGAAGTCGCGCAGGGCGGTGAGCGGCTGCAGCGACAGCTGAGCGGTCTCACCGGCCACGCGGGCGGCGTCGAGCTTGGCGGCCATCACGCCGAGCAGGCTGTGGCCGGGCTGGCCGGCGCCGACGACGTTGCCGAGGCGCAGCACGACGCCGCTGATCCGGCCGGCCTCGACGGCGCGCACGACGGCCTCGGTGGCGGCCAGCTTGAGCTTGCCGTACTCCATGACCGGGGCGGCCGGGTCGCTCTCGCGCTGGCTGGTGCCGACCGGGGCCATGCCGTACTCGTGGACGGTGCCGAGGTGGACCAGGTGGGCGGGGGAGGCCATGGCGGCGACGGCCTCGATGAGCCGCTCGGTGAGGACGACGTTGGCCTGGTACATCTGCTCGTCGTTCAGGCCCCACATGCCGCCGGCCGCGTTGACGACGGTGTCGATCCGCTCGCGGTCGAGCAGCGCGGTGAGCTCGGCGGGGTCGCCGCCGGAGAGGTCGAAGGCGACGAAGCGGCCGGGGGCCGGCTCGGCCGGGGCCTTGCGGGCGAGGCTGACGACCTCGGCGCCCTGCGCCAGGAGGCGGGCGCCGAGCACCCGGCCGATGAAGCCGGTGCCACCGAGGACGGCCACCCGGGCCGGTGCCGTGTGCGGAGCGGTCATTGCGGGGACTCCAGGGGGTTCGTGGGTCAGCGGGGACGGCGGGCCGTGCTGGTGGCGTTGCGAAGCAGGGCCTTCGCGCCGTCCCACTGGCCGGCGCGCATCGCGCCCGGGACCAGGGTGAGGGCGTGGATGCGGGCGGACAGGTGGATCCGGGAGGCGCGCGCCGCCCGCGACCAGCCCTGCGCGTCGAGGCGGTCGGCGGCGTCGAGGAAGTAGCGCCGGGCCTCGGTGAAGCGGGTGCCGCTGAACGCGGACGAGGAGGAGATGCTGACGGCGTGCCGGCGGTACTGGAAGGCGAGCACGTCGTCGATGACCATCTGCTCGCCGGCCTGGAGCAGGTCGATGACCAGGGCGAGGTCCTGGATGATCTCCAGGTTGTCGCGGAAGCCGGTGGTCTTCACGGCCTCGGTGCGCCAGCAGATGGACGGGAAGTACAGCCAGTTGCCCTTGAGCAGGCTGACCGCGAGGTCCTCGCCGCCCATCAGGACGCGGCCCTGCGCCTTGGGCGCGTAGATGCGGCGCTTGGACTCGTCGGCGAGCGAGGTGCTGGGCCGGCCGTCGCTGCCGATGACCTGGACGCCGGGCTGGATCATCGCGACGCCGGGGTGCTGGGCGAGGATCGAGCGGATCGTGGCCACGTAGTTGGGCAGCATGACGTCGTCGGTGCCCATGAACATCATGTGCTCGTGCTCGGCCATGCCCAGGCACTTGCGGTAGTTGCCGGTGACGCCGAGGTTCTGCTCGTTGCGGAAGTAGCGCACCCGCGGGTCGTCCAGCTCCGCGAACCACTCCGGGACCCCGGGCTCCTTGCCGTCGTCCACTACGGTCAGCCGCCAGTCCGGGTCGGTCTGGGCCAGGACGCTGCGGACCGCCTCCTGCATCAGTGCGACGTCGCCGTAGTACGGAAGCAGGATTTCCAGAGTGGTCATGGTGGAGGCACATCCGGTGGTCGGTTCGGGGCCTGCGGGCGGGAGCACGACCCCGCGGCGGGCCCATCATACTGAGCCCCGCAGGGCCCTCCGCCGACGGCGATGCCCGGACCGGGGCCGCTGCGGGCGCCGGTCCGGGCATCGGTCGTTTCAGCTGGTGCGCAGGCTTTCGGTGTAGGCCACGCACTTCTCGTAGTCCGGCAGCAGGCCGCTCGCGATGGCCTCGGCGAGCGAGGGAGCGGCGGCGTCGCGGGCCGACAGCTGGGGGGCGCCGGCGGGCCACTCGATCGCGAGGTCGGGGTCGAGCGGGTGCACCGAGTGCTCGCCGGTCGGGTTGTACGTCTCGGAGCAGACGTACGACAGGGTGGCGTCGTCGGTCAGCGCGCAGAAGCCGTGGCCGAGGCCCTCGGCGATGTACACGGACTTGCGCTCGACGTCGTCGAGGCGGACGAACTCCCACTTCCCGAAGGTGGGGGAGCCCACCCGCAGGTCGACGATCACGTCCAGGACGGCGCCGCGCACGCAGCTGACGTACTTGGCCTGGCCGGGCGGGACGTCGGCGAAGTGGATGCCGCGCACGACGTCCTTGGCCGACACCGACAGGTTGCCCTGGGCGAGCCGCAGCGGGTGGCCGACGACCTCCTCCAGGCGGTCGAAGCGGTACCACTCCATGAACAGCCCGCGCGGGTCGCCGTGCTGCTGCGGGGTGACCTCGAAGGCGCCCGGGATGGACAGTTCGCGGAACTTCACTTGGCCGCCTCCTCGTCGAGCAGCGCGACCAGGTAGTCGCCGTAGCCGCTCTTGCGCAGCGGCTCGGCCAGCTCGCGCAGCTGCTCGGTGTCGATCAGGCCGGCCCGCCAGGCGGCCTCCTCGATGCAGCCGATCTTGAAGCCCTGGCGCTCTTCGATGACCCGGACGAACTCCGAGGCCTGGACCATCGAGACGAACGTGCCGGTGTCCAGCCAGGCGGTGCCGCGGTCCAGGACGGTCACGTGCAGCTCGCCGAGCTTGAGGTACTCCTCGTTGACGGCGGTGATCTCCAGCTCGCCGCGGGCGCTCGGGGTCAGGCCGCGGGAGATCTCCACCACGCGGTTGTCGTAGAAGTAGAGGCCGGGCACGGCGTAGCGGGACTTCGGGGCGTCCGGCTTCTCCTCGATGGAGATGACCTGGCCGTGGTCGTCGAACTCGACGACGCCGTAGGCGGTCGGGTCGGCGACCGGGTAGGCGAAGACCATGCCGCCCTTGGGGTCGGTGCGCTGGGCGAGCCGGGTGCCCAGGCCGCTGCCGTGGAAGATGTTGTCGCCCAGGATCAGCGCGACCGGCTCGTCGCCGATGAAGTCGGCGCCGAGGACGAAGGCCTGGGCGATGCCCTCGGGCTTCTCCTGGACGGCGTACTCCAGCTTCAGGCCGAACTGGGAGCCGTCGCCGAGCAGACGCTGGAACTGCTCCTGGTCCTGGGGGGTGGTAATGATCAGGATCTCGCTGATGCCCGCCATGACCAGGGTCGACAGCGGGTAGTAGATCATCGGCTTGTCGAAGACCGGGAGGAGCTGCTTCGAGACAGCCCGGGTCAGCGGCCAGAGTCGGGAGCCGGTGCCGCCGGCCAAGAGGATTCCACGCATGGCACGCAGCTTATGTGAGGTCCGGGGGCGCTTCGGAAGCCCCCGTCGGCCCGGGGTCGGGGGTTCGATTCGCCCCGGTAGACTGCCCGCACTATGCGCATCCTCGTCACCGGCGGCGCCGGCTTCATCGGTTCAGAGTTCGTCCGCCAGCTGCTCGGCGCCGACGCAACGGATCAGATCACCGTCTTCGACAAGCTCACCTACTCGGGCGTCGAGGCCAACCTGGCCCCGGTCGCCGCCCACAGCGGCTACACCTTCGTGCGCGGCGACATCTGCGACGCCGACGCCGTCGACCAGGTGATGCCCGGGCACGACGTGGTCGTGCACTTCGCGGCCGAGTCGCACGTCGACCGCTCGATCGAGGGCGCCGGCCCGTTCGTGGTGACCAACGTCCTCGGCACCCAGGTGCTGCTGGACTCGGCCCGCAAGCACGGCGTCGCCCGCTTCGTCCACGTCTCCACCGACGAGGTGTACGGCTCGATCTCCGAGGGCTCGTGGACCGAGGAGTGGCCGCTCGCCCCGAACTCCCCGTACTCCGCCTCCAAGGCCGGCTCCGACCTGCTGGCGCTCGCCTACCACCGCACCCACGGCATGGATGTGGTGGTCACCCGCTGCTCCAACAACTACGGGCACTACCAGTTCCCGGAGAAGGTCATCCCGCTGTTCACCACGAACCTGCTGGACGGCAAGAAGGTGCCGCTGTACGGCACCGGCGGCAACATCCGCGACTGGCTGCACGTCTCCGACCACTGCCGCGGCATCGAGCTCGCCATGCGCAAGGGCCGCGCCGGCGAGGTCTACAACATCGGCGGCGGCACCGAGCTGACCAACAAGGAGCTCACCGAGCTGCTGCTGCAGGCCGCCGGCGCCGACTGGTCCTCGGTCGAGCCGGTCGCCGACCGCAAGGGCCACGACCTGCGCTACTCGCTGGACATCACCAAGATCAGCGAGGAGCTCGGCTACGCCCCGCAGGTCCGTTTCGAGGACGGCCTCGCGGCCACCATCGCCTGGTACCGCGAGAACCGCGCCTGGTGGGAGCCGCTGAAGGCCAAGGCCGCGCTGCGATGACGAACCCGGTGGCCAAGCTGCTGGGGGCGCTGCCCCCCGGCGTGCGGCTCGTCGCGGGGGGCACCGTCGTGCTCGGTGCCTCCTCGTACATCTTCCTGGCGCTCGCCGGGCACGGCTTGGACACCACGCAGGTCGCCGGCGTCTCGATGCTGTGGACGCTGGTCATGTCGGTCGGGTACGGGCTGTTCTCGCCGGTCGAGCTGGAGCTCAACCGGCTGGTGGCCGCCCGCGACGTGGCCGGCCACGGCCCCGGCCCGGCCATCCGCCGGGTGCTGCTCGCCACCGCCGCCGTGCTGGCCGTCGTGCTGGCCGGCGTCGCGGTGGCGGCCCGCCCGATCGCGGACCGCTTCTTCTCCGGCGACATCGGCCTGGTGGCCGGCATGGGCGGCGCGCTGGTCGGCCTGGCCGTCAGCTCGGTGGCCCGCGGCGCGCTGGCCGGCCTCGGCCGGTTCGGCGCGTACGGCCTCCAGCTGGGCGTCGACGGCGGCCTGCGGATCGGCCTGGCCGCGCTGATCCCGCTGTTCGGCGTGCACTCCGCGTTCGCCTTCAGCCTGATCCTCGTCGTGGCGCCGCTCGCCGCCTCGGTGATCGGGATGCGCTCGGTGCTCGCCGACCGCCGCGGCGGCCCGGCCCCGGCCTGGCGCGACGTCGTCACCGGGCTCGGCCTGCTGACCGGCTCGACGCTGCTCGCGCAGCTCATGGTCAACGCCGCGGTGGTGAGCGTGGGCGTGCTGTCGCCGTCCTCCAAGGCGCTGATCGCCGCGCTGCTCAACGCGGTGGTGCTGGCCCGGGTGCCGCTCTTCGCGTACGCGGCCATCCAGGCCTCGCTGGTCTCCTCGCTGTCCGGGGCAGCGGCGGCCGGCAACCACGCCGAGTTCCGCAAGGTCCTGCTGCGCACCGGCGGCATCGTCGCGCTGATGTGCACCGCGGCCGGCGTGCCGACGGTGATCCTCGGCCCGTGGGCGATCCGGCTGTTCTTCAAGGCCCAGGACGTGCTCGGTCCGCTCGACTTCCTGTGGCTGTCGCTCGGCACGCTCTGCTACATGCTCGCGACGGTCTTCGGGCAGGCGCTGCTCTCGCTCGGCCGCCACCAGCGGCAGCTGCTGTCCTGGCTCGCCGGCACGGTGGTGCTCGTCGCCGTGACCGCGGCGCCGGGGGCGATCGCCACGCGCGTCGAACTGGCCTACCTGGCTGGTGCCGCGGTCAGCGCGGCTGCCATGCTATGGGCGCTGGCCCGGTCCCTGTCGGCTCCGGTCGCGACCGCGGTGGAGCCGGGTGCAACCATGGCGGCGCGCCAGTCGTCAGAAGTCTGACACCATCTGCGCGGCCCCCGGACAACCGGCGGCGGCAGTCCGTTCCGCCAGGCCTTTTAAACTGTCATTGCTTTCGCCACGCCACACAGCCGCTGAAAGGCGCTCCCCGTCGTGCATCTCACCGTCATCACTTCGATCACCGGCGTGCTGGTGCTCGTCTACATCCTGGAGCTGCTGCGCCGACAGCAGCTCCGGGAGAAGTACGCGGCGATCTGGCTCGCGATCGGCGTCGTCGTCGCGCCGCTCGGGTTCTTCCCCACGATCCTGGACTCCACCGCCCGCCGGCTCGGCATCGCCTCCGGCGTCAGCCTCGTCCTGTTCGCGGGCTTCATCCTGGTGCTGATGGTCTCGCTGCACCTGAGCTGGGAGGCCTCCCGGCTGGAGGCCGAGACCCGCACGCTGGCCGAGGACGTCGCGATGATGCGCGCCTACCTGGCCGAGCACCACGACTACCCGATCGCGCGCAGCAACAACGACGCCGCCAAGGCGAACGACCCCGGGGTGACGGCATGATCGACGGCAAGCGGGTACTGATCATCCTCCCGGCCTGGAACGAGGCCGAGGGGCTGCCCAAGATCCTCCGGGAGATCCAGCAGAAGCTGCCCGGCGTCGACACCCTGGTCGTCGACGACGGCTCGGTGGACGACACCGCCGCCGTCGCCGCGGCGAACGGCTCCAAGGTCGCCCAGCTGCCCTACAACCTGGGCGTCGGCGGCGCGATGCGCTTCGGCTACCGCTACGCGCACCTGCACGACTACGACATCGCGCTGCAGTGCGACGCCGACGGCCAGCACGACCCGTCCTACGTGCCGTCGCTGATCGCCAAGCTGGACGAGGCCGACCTGGTCATCGGCGCCCGCTTCGCCGGCGAGGGCTCGTACAAGGTGCGCGGCCCGCGCTCCTGGGCGATGAAGCTGCTCTCGGTGGTGCTGTCCCGGGTCGCCCGCACGCGGCTGACCGACACCACCTCGGGCTTCAAGGCCTGCAACAAGCCGATGATCGAGTTCTTCTCGCAGTGGTACCCGGTGGAGTACCTGGGTGACACGATCGAGAGCATGGTCGGCGCCGCCCGCTGCGGCTTCGTGATCCGCCAGGTGCCGGTCGCGATGCGCGAGCGGACCACCGGTACGCCCAGCGCCTCCCCGATCAAGGCGACGATCTACCTCGCCCGGGCCGGCCTGGTCCTGCTGCTGGCGATGATCCGCCGGATGCCCAAGCACCTCAAGCTGATCCAGCCCGCCACCAAGAAGGCCGCGGCCCCGCGGCGCGAACTGGCCGGCCGACGCTGATCACGGCGCGTGACCGCCGGGCCCGAACCCGTGAGTGAGCGGGTGGGGCCCGGCATCGCCTTGCTAGCGTGGCGGGCGTGAACGTCCCGTCGGCATTCCGGGGGCGTTCCGTGGCGACCGGATGTCCCCCGGCCGGCGCCCGCAGACCTCGCTCGCCCCGTCGAGCCGGCCCGACCTGCGGCAGAGTGCCGCTTCACGGAAGCGAATAGACATGACGGATTTGGCACCGGACGTCGTCGGCGCCCCCTCCAGCACGCCCGACGGCGCCAGAGGCGCGTCGACCGGCGGGACGTCGACGGCCCGGCCGGGCGGCCGCTTCGACCGGTGGACGGAGAAGCGCTGGTTCCTCCCGCTGGGGGAGGGCGTGGTCAGCGTCGTCGTCGCCCTCGGGTTCATGCTGCTGTGCACCCACATCAGCGTCAACCCCACCACCCGCATCGGGCAGGTCAGCGGCCTCGCCAAAATCCAGCAGTACGCGGCGCTGCTCGGCATCCCGCTCCTCGCGGTCCTGCTGTTCCTCGCCTACCGCGGCACGCTGCGCTACTACCAGGTCGCGCAGCGCCTGGCGTGCGCGGCCATCGCGGGCCTGGGCACCGGCGTCGTGGCCGGCGGCATAGTGGTCGCGCTGCACGGCACCCCGTGGGGCCTGGGCGGCCAGGAGGGCGACCCCGGCAACCTCATGGGCATGGCCAACGACATGATGCGCGGCAAGGGCCTGCCGGGGGTCTACCCCCCGCTGTTCCCCGCCCTGCTCGCGGTCTGGGCCAAGCTCTTCCACAACGGCATCGCCGGCGTGGGCCACGCCCTCAAGGACCTCCAGCTGATCCTCAGCGCGCTGGTCGGGCCGATGGCCTACCTCTCGTGGCGGATGCTGCTGCGCCCGTTCTGGGCGATGGCGGTCGCGGTGCCGACCTCGATCGTCTTCCTCGACCCGATCCGCCCGTACAGCCACGGCTCCATGCTGGTGCTGCTGCCGCTGCTGGCCGCCTGCTTCCGTGAGATCCGTCGCGCCGACGAGCTCTCGACCCGTTCGGCGCTGCTGCGCGGGCTCGGCTTCGGCATCGCGTTCGGCGTGATGTTCCTCTGGTACTCGGGCTGGTACCTGTGGGCCGCGCCGGGCTCGTTCATCCTCGGCCTGATGCTGTTCCCGTGGCGCCGCGGCCGGGCCGCGATCAAGCGCGCGGTCCTCTTCCTCGGCGCGATGCTGGTCACCGCCGCCGTGATCGGCGCGCCGCTGCTGTACCAGCTGGTCCGCCTGGGTGCCACGACGATGGACCGCTACGCGTACATCAACACGTACATCGACCCGGCGTACGTCATGGGCTGGGCGTCCGACCGCTCCGGCCCCCTGACGTACCACAACTGGCCGGAGTCGGGTGAGCTGGCCGGCCAGACCGGCTTCGGCGTGCTGCTGCTCCTGGGCGTGGGCATCGGCGTGGGCCTCGGCCTGCGCAACATCGCGGTCCGCACCGCGGGCTTCGTGCTCGCCGGCGCCTGGCTGCTGCGCTTCTGGTTCGCCTCCCACATGGAGCACAACCAGGCCGTCCAGCTGTACCCGCGCACCACCTGGATCATCTTCTACTGCCTGATCATCCTGGCCGTCCTCGGCGTGATGCTCACGTACGAGCGCGGCTTCGGCTGGATCCGCGGCACGCTGAAGGAGGTCGCCCCGGCCCGGGCGGCCCGGATCTCGCCGCGCGTGATGGCCCAGCTGGCCGCCGGTCTGGTCTGCGCGATCGCCCTGTTCGCCACCATGGGCGGCTCGTGGTCGGCCAACCGCTTCATGCCGTCCACCAACCCGGGCGTCGAGGACATGGGCCTGGACGCGCTGCGCGCCCACCTGCAGCAGCTGGACAACGGCAAGTGCCCCAAGTACTCGCCGAACAACGGCGTCCGGGCCTGCAACCCGATCAACATGGGGCTGTCCGAGTACACGTTCGGGCCGGACCAGAAGAAGCTCTACTGCGCCAACGCGGCCTCCAAGGAGTACGACGTCGTGTGCGGCCGCCCGCCGAAGGACTGACCACCGACGGGTGACGATCGGGGCCGGTGAGGTGCACCTCACCGGCCCCGATTGGCATCCGGGCTGCTCCATGTGGCAGTATGTCCAAGTTGCTCGGTTGAGTGCCGATGCTGCGCGCCTCCCGCCGGGAGGACTGGAAGCGAGTCCCATGTACTCGTCGTTCCCGTGATGGCCGTCAAGCGTGAGTTCTACGCCACGGCAGCTGCGGGGCGAAAGTACGGGAATCTTCCGGGAAGCGTGAGCGGGGCCTCGGCCCGGCTGCCCCTCACCCCGAAAGTTTGAAACCGACGAGTTCTTCGCCGGTTTTTTGCAAGCGCGAGTGCGACACGCCCGAGCGCGGGGGTCGGAGAGGGAGTCGTGCAGTGACTAAGGACAAAGGACTACTGAGTAGCCATGGCGGGACAGAAGATCCGCATCCGGCTCAAGGCCTACGACCACGAGGTCATCGACTCCTCGGCGAAGAAGATCGTCGAGACGGTGATCCGTACTGGTGCGCAGGTCGCGGGCCCGGTGCCGCTGCCCACTGAGAAGAACGTGTACTGCGTCATCCGCTCGCCGCACAAGTACAAGGACTCGCGCGAGCACTTCGAGATGCGTACTCACAAGCGTCTGATCGACATCCTCGACCCCACGCCGAAGACGGTTGACTCGCTCATGCGTCTCGACCTGCCGGCGGGCGTCGACATCGAGATCAAGCTCTGAGAGGCGCACCGAAGATGGCTAAGCAGATTAAGGGCATCCTGGGCGAGAAGCTCGGCATGACCCAGGTCTGGGACGAGAACAACCGGATCGTTCCGGTGACCGTCGTCAAGGCTGGGCCCAATGTCGTGACCCAGGTCCACACCGCCGACAGCCCGGCCGGCTACGACGCCGTCCAGATCGGCTTCGGCGAGATCGACCCCCGCAAGGTGAACAAGCCCCTCGCGGGTCACTTCGCCAAGGCCGGTGTCACCCCGCGCCGTCACCTGGTCGAGCTCCGTACCTCGGACGCCTCCGAGTACACCCTGGGCCAGGAGATCACCGCCGAGCTGTTCGAGGCGGGTGTCAAGGTCGACGTGACCGGCACCTCCAAGGGCAAGGGCTTCGCCGGTGTCATGAAGCGTCACAACTTCAAGGGCCTCGGCGCCGGTCACGGCACCCAGCGCAAGCACCGCTCGCCCGGTTCCATCGGTGGCTGCGCCACCCCGGGCCGCGTGTTCAAGGGCCTGCGCATGGCTGGTCGGATGGGCCACGAGCGTGTCACGACCCAGAACCTGACCGTGCACGCGGTCGACGCGGAGAAGGGTCTGCTGCTCATCAAGGGCGCCGTCCCGGGCCCGAACGGCGGCCTCGTCCTCGTCCGCACCGCGGCGAAGGGGCTGTGAGGAAATGAGCACCATTGACATCCTGTCGCCGGCTGGCGACAAGACCGGCAGCATCGAGCTGCCGGCCGAGATCTTCGACGCGAAGGTCAGCGTTCCGCTGATGCACCAGGTCGTCGTGGCGCAGCTCGCTGCGGCCCGTCAGGGCACCCACAAGACCAAGACTCGTGGCGAGGTCCGCGGTGGCGGCAAGAAGCCGTACCGCCAGAAGGGCACCGGCCGCGCCCGTCAGGGCTCGACCCGTGCGCCGCAGTTCGCCGGCGGTGGCGTCGTGCACGGTCCCGTGCCGCGCGACTACTCGCAGCGGACCCCGAAGAAGATGATCGCCGCCGCCCTGCGCGGTGCGCTCACCGACCGGGCCCGCCACAACCGCATCCACGTCATCACCGACGTGACCGCGACCGAGGCGCCGTCGACCAAGGCCGCCAAGAGCCTGTTCGGCAAGATCACCGACCGCAAGAACGTCCTCCTGGTCGTCGAGCGTGCGGACGAGCTGGGCCTCAAGTCCGCTCGCAACCTGCCGAACGTGCACATCCTGGACGCCGGTCAGCTGAACACCTACGACGTGCTCGTCTCCGACGATGTGGTCTTCACCCAGGCCGCCTTCGAGCGTTTCGTGGCCGGTCCGGCCGCGTCCGCCAAGGCCGTTGCCGCTGAGGGCGAGCTCGAAGGGAGCGCCGCCTGATGAGCGACGTTACGAGCAAGACGTTCACGGACCCCCGTGACGTCCTGGTGAAGCCGGTCATCTCGGAGAAGAGCTACTCGCTCCTCGACGAGAACAAGTACACGTTCATCGTGTCGCCGGGCGCCAACAAGACCCAGATCAAGCAGGCCGTCGAGGCGGTCTTCTCGGTCAAGGTCGAGGCTGTCAACACGATCAACCGTCAGGGCAAGCGCAAGCGCTCCAAGACGGGCTTTGGCAAGCGCAAGGACACCAAGCGCGCCATCGTGACGCTGGCCGAGGGCAACCGCATCGACATCTTCGGTGGTCCGGTCTCCTGAATCGGGAGATCGTGATCGTCGATTAGGACGAGGACGAGAGAGCCAAATGGGCATCCGCAAGTACAAGCCGACTACGCCGGGCCGTCGTGGCTCCAGCGTGGCCGACTTCGTAGAAATCACGCGGTCCACCCCGGAGAAGTCGCTGGTTCGCCCGCTGCACAGCAAGGGCGGCCGCAACAACGCCGGTCGTGTCACCGCTCGCCACCAGGGTGGCGGTCACAAGCGCGCCTACCGCGTGATCGACTTCCGTCGTCACGACAAGGACGGCGTGCCGGCCAAGGTCGCACACATCGAGTACGACCCGAACCGCACCGCGCGCATCGCGCTCCTGCACTACGTGGACGGCGAGAAGCGCTACATCATCGCGCCGCGCGGCATCGCGCAGGGCGACCGGATTGAGAACGGCCCCGGCGCCGACATCAAGCCCGGCAACAACCTGCCGCTGCGCAACATCCCGGTCGGTACCACCATCCACGCGGTGGAGCTGCGTCCCGGCGGCGGTGCCAAGCTGGCCCGCTCCGCGGGTTCCGGCATCCAGCTGCTGGCGCGTGAGGGCAAGATGGCGCACCTGCGCATGCCCTCCGGTGAGATCCGTCTGGTCGACGCGCGCTGCCGCGCCACCGTCGGCGAGGTCGGCAACGCCGAGCAGTCGAACATCAACTGGGGCAAGGCCGGCCGCATGCGCTGGAAGGGCGTCCGCCCGACCGTGCGTGGTGTCGCCATGAACCCGATCGACCACCCGCACGGTGGTGGTGAGGGTAAGACCTCCGGTGGTCGCCACCCGGTCTCGCCGTGGGGTAAGCCCGAGGGCCGCACCCGTCGCCCGAACAAGGCGTCGGACAAGCTCATCGTGCGCCGCCGCAAGACCAACAAGAAGCGCTAGGAGCAGGTCAGATGCCGCGCAGTCTTAAGAAGGGCCCCTTCATCGACGGCCACCTCATCAAGAAGGTGGACGCTCAGAACGAGGCGGGTACTCAGAACGTCATCAAGACCTGGTCCCGTCGTTCCGTGATCTCCCCGAGCATGCTCGGTCACACGATCGCGGTTCACGATGGCCGTAAGCACGTCCCGGTGTTCGTCACCGAGTCGATGGTCGGCCACAAGCTCGGCGAGTTCGCTCCGACCCGTACCTTCCGTGGCCACGTGAAGGAAGACCGGAAGTCGAAGCGCCGCTAAAGAGCCCATCAGTGGCCCCTGGCCACGGGCTGAGCTTGCGCGCCAAAAAGACTCAATGACTTACTCCATTAAGGGGACAACCATGGAAGCCAGGGCTCAGGCGCGGTACATCCGCGTGACGCCCATGAAGGCCCGCCGCGTGGTGGACCTCATCCGTGGCATGAATGCCACGGAGGCCCAGGCCGTCCTGCGTTTCGCTCCGCAGGCCGCCACCGTGCCGGTCGGCAAGGTGCTCGACAGCGCCATCGCCAACGCCGCGCACAACTACAACCACTCCAACGTGGACGACCTCTACATCTCCGAGGCGTACGTTGACGAGGGCCCGACCCTGAAGCGGTTCCGTCCGCGTGCCCAGGGCCGCGCCTACCGGATCCGCAAGCGGACCAGCCACATCACCGTGGTCGTCAGCAGCAAGGAAGGGACCCGGTAATGGGCCAGAAGGTTAACCCGCACGGGTTCCGCCTCGGCATCAGCACGGACTTCAAGTCCCGCTGGTACGCCGACAAGCTGTACAAGGACTACGTCAAGGAAGACGTCGCCATTCGTCGCATGATGACGAAGGGCATGGAGCGCGCCGGCATCTCCAAGGTCGAGATCGAGCGCACCCGCGACCGCGTCCGCGTTGACATCCACACCGCTCGCCCCGGCATCGTCATCGGTCGCCGTGGCACCGAGGCCGACCGCATCCGCGGCGACCTCGAGAAGCTGACCGGCAAGCAGGTCCAGCTGAACATCCTCGAGGTCAAGAACCCCGAGCTGGACGCCCAGCTCGTGGCTCAGGGCGTCGCGGAGCAGCTGTCCTCGCGCGTCTCCTTCCGCCGTGCCATGCGCAAGTCGATGCAGGGCACCATGAAGTCCGGCGCCAAGGGCATCAAGGTCCAGTGCTCCGGTCGTCTCGGCGGCGCCGAGATGAGCCGTTCGGAGTTCTACCGCGAGGGTCGCGTGCCGCTGCACACCCTGCGTGCGAACGTCGACTACGGCTTCTTCGAGGCCAAGACCACCTTCGGCCGCATCGGCGTGAAGGTCTGGATCTACAAGGGCGACGTCAAGAACATCGCCGAGGTCCGCGCTGAGAACGCCGCTGCCCGCTCGGGCAACCGCCCGGCCCGTCCCGAGGGTGGTCGTCCCGCCCGCGGTGGCGAGCGTCGCGGTGGCGAGCGCGGTGGCCGCGGCCGTCGTCCCGCCGCTGCCGAGGCCCCCGCGGCCCCGGCCGTCGAGGCTCCGGCTGCAGAGAACACCGGAACGGAGGCCTGACCCAAATGCTGATCCCCCGTCGGGTCAAGCACCGCAAGCAGCACCACCCGAAGCGCCGCGGCGCTGCCAAGGGTGGCACCGAGCTGGCGTTCGGCCAGTTCGGCATCCAGGCCGTGACCCCGGCCTACGTGACGAACCGTCAGATCGAGTCCGCTCGTATCGCGATCACCCGTCACATCCGTCGTGGCGGCAAGGTCTGGATCAACATCTACCCGGACCGCCCGCTCACCAAGAAGCCGGCCGAGACCCGCATGGGTTCCGGTAAGGGTTCGCCGGAGTGGTGGATCGCGAACGTGCACCCGGGTCGGGTCATGTTCGAGCTGTCGTACCCGAACGAGAAGGTTGCTCGCGAGGCGCTCACCCGCGCCGCGCACAAGCTGCCGATGAAGTGCCGGATCGTCCGGCGCGAGGACGGTGAGAGCTGATGTCGGCCGCTACCAAGGCTGCTGAGCTTCGCTCGCTGGACAACGAGGGTCTCGTTGCCAAGCTGCGCGAGGCCAAGGAGGAGCTGTTCAACCTCCGCTTCCAGGCGGCGACCGGGCAGCTCGACAACCACGGACGGCTCAAGCTCGTCCGCAAGGACATCGCGCGGATCTACACCCTGATGCGCGAGCGCGAGCTGGGCATCGAGACGGTGGAGAACGCCTGATGACTGAGAACACCAACGAGACGCGCGGTTTCCGCAAGACCCGTGAGGGTCTCGTCGTCAGCGACAAGATGGACAAGACCGTCGTCGTCGCCGTCGAGGACCGCGTCAAGCACGCTCTGTACGGCAAGGTCATCCGCCGTACGAACAAGCTGAAGGCGCACGACGAGCAGAACGCGTGCGGCGTCGGCGACCGGGTCCTCCTCGCGGAGACCCGCCCGCTGTCCGCCACCAAGCGCTGGCGCGTCGTCGAGATCCTCGAGAAGGCCAAGTAACGAAGCCGATGAGGTACGGCCGTATGTGCACCGGGTCCCCCTGGGACGCCGGTGTGAGCAGCGGCCGGCCCGTCGACTCTCGTTGACGATCAGGAGAAAGCTGTGATCCAGCAGGAGTCGCGACTGCGTGTTGCCGACAACACTGGTGCCAAGGAGATCCTTTGCATCCGTGTTCTCGGTGGCTCCGGTCGCCGCTACGCCGGCATCGGGGACGTCATCGTCGCGACCGTCAAGGACGCGATCCCCGGTGGTTCGGTGAAGAAGGGTGACGTCGTCAAGTGCGTCGTCGTCCGCACCGTCAAGGAGCGTCGTCGTCCGGATGGCTCGTACATCCGTTTCGACGAGAACGCCGCTGTCGTGCTGAAGAACACCGAGGGTGACCCCCGTGGCACCCGCATCTTCGGCCCGGTGGGCCGCGAGCTGCGCGACAAGAAGTTCATGAAGATCATCTCGCTGGCGCCGGAGGTGCTCTAACCCATGGCGAACAGCATGAAGATCAAGAAGGGTGACCTGGTCCAGGTCATCACCGGCAAGGACAAGGGCAAGCAGGGCAAGGTCATCCAGGCCCTGCCGGCTGAGAACAAGGTCCTGGTCGAGGGTGTCAACCGGGTCAAGAAGCACACCAAGCCGGGTCCGGGTACCCAGGGTGGCATCGTGACCGTCGAGGCCCCGGTGCACGTCTCCAACGTCCAGCTGGTCGTGGAGAAGGACGGCAAGAAGGTCGTCACCCGCGTCGGCTACCGCTTCGACGACCAGGGCAACAAGATCCGCGTTGCCAAGCGGACCGGTGAGGACATCTGATGTCTGAGACGACTGTTGAGAAGGTGGCCCCCCGCCTCAAGGAGCGTTACAACTCCGAGATCAAGGGCCAGCTGCAGGAGCAGTTCTCGTACGAGAACGTCATGCTGATCCCCGGCCTGGTCAAGGTCGTGGTCAACATGGGTGTCGGCGAGGCCGCCCGTGACAGCAAGCTGATCGAGGGCGCGATCAAGGACCTGACCGCGATCACCGGTCAGAAGCCGGCCGTGACCAAGGCCCGCAAGTCCATCGCGCAGTTCAAGCTGCGCGAGGGCCAGCCGATCGGCACCCACGTCACCCTCCGTGGTGACCGTATGTGGGAGTTCCTGGACCGTCTGGTGTCGCTGGCCCTGCCGCGCATCCGTGACTTCCGTGGCCTCTCCCCGAAGCAGTTCGACGGCCGTGGCAACTACACCTTCGGTCTGACCGAGCAGGTTATGTTCCACGAGATCGACCAGGACAAGGTCGACCGTCAGCGCGGTATGGACATCACCGTCGTGACCACCGCTCAGACCGACGACGAGGGCCGGGCGCTCCTGCGCGCTCTGGGCTTCCCGTTCAAGGAGGCGTGAGCCAATGGCGAAGAAGTCCCTCATCGCGAAGTCCGAGCGCAAGCCGAAGTTCGGCGTCCGGGCCTACACCCGGTGCCAGCGCTGCGGCCGTCCGCACTCGGTGTACCGCAAGTTCGGCCTGTGCCGTGTCTGCCTTCGTGAGATGGCGCACCGCGGCGAGCTGCCGGGCGTGACCAAGAGCTCCTGGTAGTCCTCTCTCCGTAGAGGGCCAGAGTTCTAGGCACCGCCAGCGACGCAGAGGTGCCCGACCCCACATCGCCCCGTTTTGGGCTCCCGTACGGATTCCCGTAAGGTTGTGGGGTCGGGCCCCCTGCCACGGCTTCCCCATGGATGTCCGTGGCCCTTCCTTGGAAGGGCTCGCACCCAGTCTTACTACGTCGTAGGTCCCCTGCGCTTGTGCCCCTGACGCACTCGTTCCGAGTGCGGTGGGGGGACCTGGTGCGGAGAAACCACGGCGAGAGAGGCCTGAGGCCATCATGACCATGACCGACCCCATCGCAGACATGCTCACGCGTCTGCGTAACGCGAACTCGGCGTACCACGACTCTGTCGCGATGCCGTCGAGCAAGATCAAGGCGCACGTCGCCGAGATCCTGCAGCAGGAGGGGTACATCTCCTCCTACAAGGTTGAGGAGCCCACCGAGGGCGAGGTCGGCAAGAAGCTGACCATCGAGCTCAAGTTCGGCCCCAACCGTGAGCGCTCCATCGCCGGCATCAAGCGCATCAGCAAGCCGGGTCTGCGTGTTTACGCAAAGTCCACCAACCTGCCCAAGGTGCTCGGTGGCCTCGGCGTGGCGATCATCTCCACGTCGTCCGGCCTCCTGACCGACAAGCAGGCCGCCAAGAAGGGCGTAGGCGGAGAAGTTCTCGCCTACGTCTGGTAATTCGGGAAACGGAGGTACAGCAATGTCGCGCATTGGACGGCTGCCCATCCAGGTCCCCGCTGGCGTGGACGTCACCATCGATGGCCAGACGGTCGCGGTGAAGGGCCCCAAGGGTTCCCTCACCCACGTTGTCGCTGAGCCGATCGAGATCGGCAAGGGCGAGGACGGCACCGTGCTCGTCTCCCGCCCGAACGACGAGCGTCGCTCGAAGGCCCTCCACGGCCTGACCCGCACGCTGGTGGCGAACATGATCACCGGCGTGACCGCGGGCTACCGCAAGTCGCTGGAGATCAGCGGTGTTGGTTACCGAGTCACGGCGAAGGGCTCCGACATGGAGTTCGCGCTGGGCTACAGCCACCCGATCCTGGTCACCGCGCCGGAGGGCATCTCCTTCGTCGTCGAGTCGCCCACCAAGTTCCACGTGGACGGCATCGACAAGCAGAAGGTCGGCGAGATCGCCGCCAACATCCGCAAGCTGCGCAAGCCCGACCCGTACAAGGCCAAGGGCGTCAAGTACGCGGGCGAGGTCATCCGCCGCAAGGTCGGAAAGAGTGGTAAGTAAGCGATGAGTGTCTCTGTCAAGATCGGCAAGGGCAACGCCTACAAGAGCGCCGCTCGCAAGCGCCGCGCGATCCGCGTTCGCAAGCGCGTCGTCGGCACCGAGGTGCGTCCGCGTCTCGTCGTGACGCGCTCGAACCGTCACATGGTCGCCCAGGTCATCGACGACGCCAAGGGTCACACCCTGGCGTCGGCGTCCACCCTCGACGTGTCCATCAAGGGCGCCGAGGGCGACAAGACCGAGCTGGCCAAGAAGGTCGGGAGCCTGGTCGCCGAGCGCGCCAAGGCCGCCGGCATCGAGTCGGTCGTCTTCGACCGCGCGGGCAACCGGTACGCCGGCCGCATCGCCGCCCTGGCGGACGCGGCCCGCGAGGCCGGGCTCGACTTCTAAGCCGCTCGTCGACTCAGTCGACGGACGTAATCGAGAGAGGTAATTCCAATGGCTGGACCCCAGCGCCGCGGTAGCGGCGCCGGCGGTGGCACCGGCGGTGGCGAGCGGCGCGACCGTAAGCGTGACGACCGGGGCAACGCCCCCGCCGTCGAGAAGACCGCTTACGTCGAGCGCGTTGTCGCGATCAACCGTGTCGCCAAGGTTGTCAAGGGTGGTCGTCGTTTCAGCTTCACCGCGCTGGTCGTGGTGGGCGATGGCGATGGCACCGTGGGTGTTGGTTACGGGAAGGCGAAGGAGGTTCCGGCCGCCATCGCCAAGGGTGTTGAGGAGGCCAAGAAGAACTTCTTCAAGGTCCCCCGTATCCAGGGCACCATCCCGCACCCCATCCAGGGTGAGAAGGCCGCCGGCGTCGTGCTCCTGAAGCCCGCCGCCCCCGGTACCGGTGTTATCGCCGGTGGTCCGGTGCGCGCCGTCCTGGAGTGCGCCGGCATCCACGACATCCTGTCGAAGTCGCTCGGCTCGGACAACGCGATCAACATCGTGCACGCCACCGTGGCTGCTCTGAAGGGCCTCGTTCGCCCCGAGGAGATCGCCGCCCGTCGTGGCCTGCCGCTGGAGGACGTGGCCCCCGCCGCTCTGCTGCGGGCGCGTGCTGCTGGGGTGAGCGCCTGATGGCTCGCCTGAAGATCACGCAGACCAAGTCGTACATCGGCAGCAAGCAGAACCACCGTGACACCCTGCGTTCGCTTGGTCTCAAGCGCATGCACGACGTCGTGGTGAAGGAGGACCGTCCCGAGATCCGCGGGATGGCCCACACGGTCCGTCACCTGGTGACGGTTGAGGAGGTGGACTGATCATGGGCGACAACCCGATCAAGATCCACAACCTGCGTCCCGCCCCGGGTGCCAAGACCGACAAGATCCGCGTGGGTCGTGGTGAGGGTTCCAAGGGTAAGACCGCCGGTCGTGGTACCAAGGGCACCAAGGCCCGCTACCAGGTTCCGCAGCGCTTCGAGGGTGGCCAGATGCCGCTCCACATGCGTCTGCCGAAGCTGAAGGGCTTCAAGAACCCGTTCAAGATCACGTTCCAGGTCGTCAACCTCGACAAGCTGGCCGAGCTCTACCCGCAGGGTGGCGAGGTCACGGTCGAGGACCTGGTCGCCAAGGGCGCGGTTCGCAAGAACTCCCTCGTCAAGGTGCTCGGCACCGGCGAGATCTCGGTCGCGCTGCAGGTGACGGTCGACGCCGTCTCCGGCTCCGCCGCCGAGAAGATCACCGCCGCTGGCGGTACGGTCACCGAGCTCGTCTGAGCCCGCTGACCACAGCTCCGAACCCCGCACTTCCTCCGGGAGGTGCGGGGTTCGTGCTTTTCCGGTTCGGCCACGGACCGAAAACAGGCCGGAGCGGCCCTCGTTCTTTTGTGTGGCAAATCCGGGCATCCCGTACCCCGTAGGTGGGGGAGGGGCCGTACGCGCTTCTTCCGAGTGGCTGCGCACTGTTAGAGTCCGTGGAGTTCCCTTGTAGGCTGCGCGTAGGCTCGCCTGTGCCGTCTGTACGGGGGCCCGAACCGCAAACTCCCCATTCAGGACCGACCCTCCCGCCGACGACGTGCGGGAGGCGCAGGAGGCACCGTGCTCAGTGCGTTCGCGCGGGCGTTCCAGACGCCCGACCTGCGCAAGAAGCTGCTGTTCACGCTGGGCATCATGGTGCTGTTCCGGCTGGGCTCGCACATCCCGATTCCCGGCGTGAGTTTCACCGCCGTGAACGAGTGCGTGAAGGAGACCAAGAACAGCGGCCTCTTCGGGCTCGTCAACCTGTTCAGTGGTGGCGCGCTTCTTCAGCTCACGATCTTCGCGCTCGGCATCATGCCGTACATCACCGCGAGCATCATCCTCCAGCTCCTCACGGTCGTGATCCCGCGACTCGAGGCGCTGAAGAAGGAGGGCCAGGCCGGTACGGCGAAGATCACCCAGTACACCCGCTACCTGACCATCGCGCTCGCCGTGCTCCAGGGCACCGGCATCGTCGCGACGGCCTCCAGCGGTGCGCTGTTCTCCGGCTGCCCGCTGGCGAACCAGATCGTGCCGGACACCGGCGTGTTCCGGATCGCCGTCATGGTGCTGACCATGACCGCCGGCACCACCGTCATCATGTGGCTGGGCGAGCTGATCACCGACCGGGGCATCGGCAACGGCATGTCGCTGCTGATCTTCACCTCGATCGCGGCGCAGTTCCCCTCCAACATGTGGGCGATCAAGCAGTCGGGCACCATCGGTGGCGGCTGGGTCGAGTTCCTCTCCGTCGTCGCGGTCGGCATCATCGTTGTGATGCTGGTCATCTTCGTGGAGCAGGCGCAGCGCCGGATCCCGGTGCAGTACGCGAAGCGCATGATCGGCCGGCGCGCCTTCGGCGGGACCTCGACCTACATCCCGCTCAAGGTCAACCAGGCCGGTGTCATCCCGGTCATCTTCGCCTCGTCGCTGCTGTACATCCCGGCCCTGGTGGTCCAGCTGACCAACAGCCAGGCCGGCTGGGCGACCTGGATCCGGACGAACTTCGTCAAGGGTGACCACCCGATCTACATGGCCACCTACTTCCTGCTGATCGTCTTCTTCGCCTTCTTCTACGTCGCGATCTCCTTCAACCCCGAAGAAGTTGCCGACAATATGAAGAAGTATGGTGGCTTCATCCCGGGCATCCGGGCCGGCCGGCCGACGGCCGAGTACCTGAACTACGTGCTCACCCGAATCACGTGGCCGGGTTCGCTCTACCTGGGCCTGATCGCGTTGATCCCGATGATCGCCCTGGTCGCCTTCGGACAGCAGACCAACTTCCCGTTCGGCGGCACCAGCGTTCTCATCGTCGTCGGCGTCGGACTCGAAACTGTGAAGCAGATCGAGAGCCAGCTCCAGCAGCGCAATTACGAAGGGTTCCTCCGCTGATGCGTATCGTCCTCGTTGGTCCTCCCGGGGCCGGGAAGGGTACTCAGGCGCACCTGCTCGCCAAGACCCTGTCCATCCCCCACATCTCCACCGGAGACCTGTTCCGCGCCAACATCGGTCAGGGCACCCCGCTGGGGCTCGAGGCCAAGAGCTACATGGACGCGGGTCTCCTGGTGCCGGACGAGGTGACCATCGGGATGGCCAAGGACCGGATGCTGCAGGCGGACGCCGCGAACGGCTTCCTGCTCGACGGCTTCCCCCGCAACCTGGGCCAGGCCAAGGCGCTGGACGAGTTCCTCGCCGAGCAGGGCATCAAGCTCGACGGCGTGCTGGACCTGGAGGTCCCCGAGGACGAGGTCGTCCGCCGGATCGCCGGCCGGCGCCTGTGCCGCAACGACGGCGGCCACGTGTTCCACGTGGACTACAACCCGCCGAAGGCCGAGGGTGTCTGCGACGAGTGCGGCGGCGAGCTGTACCAGCGCTCGGACGACACCGAGGAGAAGGTGCGCACGCGCCTGGAGGTCTACCACACGGAGACCGAGCCGATCATCGACTACTACGTCCAGCAGGGCCTGGTGGCGACGATCTCGGCGCTCGGCAAGGTGGACGAGGTCACCCAGCGCGCGATCGAGGCGCTGAAGCAGGACAGCTGAGTTTTTTAGCGACGTACGTACGGCCGCGCTCCCCATCCCGGGCAGCGCGGCCGTACGGCGTCGTACGGTGGTAGGCAGTGGCAAGAGCAACGTGGAAGGCGTGACCAGATGGTGGAGATCAAGACCCCCGAGCAGATCGCGAAGATGCGAGCGGCCGGGCTGGTCGTCGCCGAGGCGCTCAAGGCCTGCCGTGAGGCGGTCGCTCCGGGGGTGACGACCCAGGAGCTCAACGACATCGCCGACAAGGTGATCACGGACCACGGCGCCACGTCGAACTTCCGCGCGCACCACGGCGGCCTGTGGTTCCCGGGCGTGATCTGCGCCTCGGTGAACAACGAGGTCGTGCACGGCATCCCCGGCGAGCGGGTGCTGCAGGAGGGCGACGTCATCTCGATCGACTGCGGCGCCATCCTGGACGGCTGGCACGGCGACTCGGCGATCACCGTCGCGGTCGGCGAGGTCCGCCCCGAGGTCGAGATGCTGAGCCGGGTGACCGAGGGCTCGATGTGGGCCGGCATCGCCCAGATGAAGAAGAGCAACCGGCTGGTCGACGTCTCCAAGGCGATCGAGGGCTTCATCCGCCGCCAGCCGCTGCCGCCGAAGGGCAAGTGGGGCATCACCGAGGGTTACGGCGGCCACGGCATCGGTACCGCGATGCACATGGAGCCGCACGTCCTGAACTACGTCGAGCGCGGCCGCGGCAAGGGCCCGAAGCTGGTCCCCGGCACCGTGCTGGCGATCGAGCCGATGGTGTCGCTGGGCACTCCGCACACCACCGTGCTGGAGGACGACTGGACGGTCGTCACCAACGACGGCACCTGGGCCTCGCACTGGGAGCACTCGGTGGCCGTCACCGAGCAGGGCCCGCTGGTCCTGACCGCCTTCGACGGCGGCAGGGCGGAGCTCGCGAAGCTCGGCGTCACGGCCGCGCCGGACCCGCTCGCGTAGCCGGCCGGTGGCCAACTGCCGCTGCTGACAAGGCATCAGAGCCCTGGAGGTTTGGACCTCCAGGGCTTTTGTCCTATTTTTATCGGCTGGCAGTGGTCACTGGTGGGCTCAGAGCGAGGAGAGAGCACGTGCTCAAGGGATTCCGCGACTTCATGATGCGCGGCAATGTCATCGACATGGCGGTCGGTGTGGTCATCGGTGCCGCGTTCACCGGGGTGGTGACCGGCTTCGTGTCCGCGTTCCTCACCCCGCTGGTGGGCGTGGTCGTCGGTGCGGCCGGCGACTTCAGCACGTACAAGGCGACGATCGCCGGGGTCACCTTCCCGTACGGCCAGTTCCTCAACGTGCTGATCGCGTTCGTGATGACGGCCGCGGTGCTCTACTTCTGCGTCGTCCTGCCGGTGAGCAAGGCCACCGCGCGGTACATGCCGAAGAAGCCGGCCACGCCGAAGCGTCCGTGCCCCGAGTGCCTGACCGAGATACCCGAGGCCGCCCGCCGCTGCTCGGCCTGCACCGCCCACGTCGAGCCGCTGACGGTCTCCGCCGGGGTCTGACCGCCAGGGGTGTGACGCTGTCGGCTTCCGGGGCCCCCGTTTTGGCCCATCGTTCGTGCTGGCGTAGGATGGACCGTCGGCTCACTCGTAGCGTGCTTCAGCACGCCCTCTTCCCCTCGGGGACGGGGTGAACCCAGGTTCGCACGAGCGTTCCGCATACGGTAGCCGGTCCCGGAAGGTGGATCTCGCAGTTCATGGCTAAGAAGCAAGGCGCCATTGAGATCGAGGGCACCGTGATCGAGTCTCTTCCGAACGCGATGTTCAAGGTCGAGCTGCAGAACGGTCACAAGGTCCTCGCGCACATCAGTGGCAAGATGCGCATGCACTACATCCGCATCCTGCCGGACGACCGGGTCGTCGTGGAGCTCAGCCCCTACGACCTCACGCGCGGCCGGATCGTCTACCGCTACAAGTAAAGTCACATCATCGCCTCGCGGCGGTGGCGTCAGATCTAGACCCGGAGAACCTGAACATGAAGGTCAAGCCGAGCGTCAAGAAGATCTGCGACAAGTGCAAGGTGATCCGCCGCCACGGTCGGGTCATGGTGATCTGCGACAACCTGCGCCACAAGCAGCGCCAGGGCTGATCTCTCCCCAGCATTTCTCGTAGTACTTCGCGCGACGCGAAAACGTCATAAGCGGGCTACCCGATCCGTCCCTGTGAAGGGCCGGACTGCCGCCCCCGGTCAGAGGCCGGGGCTCCCTCATCGTGAGATGTCGGAGTAGGTAGCACGCAAGACCTCTGAAGAAACACAGGAGCCTTGAATGGCACGCCTCGCCGGCGTTGATCTCCCCCGTGAGAAGCGGATCGAGATCGCCCTCACCTACGTGTACGGCATCGGTCGTACCCGCGCCCAGCAGACCCTGGCCGAGACCGGTGTCAACCCGGATGTCCGCGTTCGCGACATCTCCGAGGACGACCTCGTCAAGCTGAGCCAGTACATCGACGCCAACTACACGGTCGAGGGTGACCTCCGCCGTGAGGTGGCCGCCGACATCCGCCGCAAGGTCGAGATCGGCTGCTACGAGGGTCTGCGTCACCGCCGTGGCCTGCCGGTCCGCGGCCAGCGCACCCACACCAACGCGCGTACCCGCAAGGGCCCGCGTCGCGCGATCGCCGGTAAGAAGAAGCCGGGCAAGAAGTAGTCCGTCCCGTAACCGGACATCCCTCCGGCCCGCGGGTCAGCGGACCGACCACCTCAGTAGGAGAACAGACTTATGCCCCCCAAGGGTCGTCAGGCTGCCGGCGCGAAGAAGATCCGCCGCAAGGAAAAGAAGAACGTCGCTCACGGCCACGCGCACATCAAGAGCACGTTCAACAACACCATCGTTTCGATCACCGACCCCGCGGGCAACGTGATCTCCTGGGCCTCCGCCGGCCACGTCGGCTTCAAGGGCTCGCGCAAGTCCACCCCGTTCGCCGCGCAGATGGCCGCCGAGGCCGCTGCCCGTCGCGCGCAGGAGCACGGCATGCGCAAGGTTGACGTCTTCGTGAAGGGTCCGGGCTCCGGCCGCGAGACCGCGATCCGTTCGCTCCAGGCCACCGGCCTCGAGGTCGGCTCGATCCAGGACGTCACCCCCACCCCGCACAACGGCTGCCGTCCGCCGAAGCGCCGCCGCGTCTGACGCAGCGCCTTCGGGCACGCGGGTCTTGCTTTAAACCTCGTACGGGGTCCCCTTCGGTGAGTGTCACTGTTTGCGGGACCCCGTACGCTTGGTCCTGTCGGCATCAAATAGTGGGTGCCGAAGACAACTGGAGGAACATCCCCCATGCTTATCGCTCAGCGTCCCTCGCTGACCGAAGAGGTCGTCGACGAGTTCCGCTCGCGGTTCGTGATCGAGCCGCTGGAGCCGGGCTTCGGCTACACCCTCGGCAACTCCCTGCGCCGCACGCTCCTGTCGTCGATCCCGGGTGCCGCTGTCACCAGCATCCGCATCGACGGCGTCCTGCACGAGTTCACCACCGTGCCGGGCGTCAAGGAGGACGTGACCGACCTCATCCTCAACATCAAGCAGCTGGTCGTCTCCTCGGAGCACGACGAGCCGGTCGTGATGTACCTGCGCAAGCAGGGCCCGGGTGTCGTCACCGCCGCCGACATCGCGCCGCCGGCCGGTGTCGAGGTGCACAACCCCGAGCTGGTCCTCGCCACGCTGAACGGCAAGGGCAAGCTGGAGATGGAGCTGACCGTCGAGCGCGGTCGCGGCTACGTCTCCGCCGTCCAGAACAAGGCCTCCGGCCAGGAGATCGGCCGCATCCCGGTCGACTCGATCTACAGCCCCGTGCTGAAGGTCACCTACAAGGTCGAGGCCACCCGTGTCGAGCAGCGGACCGACTTCGACAAGCTGATCGTCGACGTCGAGACCAAGCCCGCCATGCGTCCGCGCGACGCCATGGCCTCGGCCGGCAAGACCCTGGTGGAGCTGTTCGGCCTCGCCCGCGAGCTGAACATCGACGCCGAGGGCATCGACATGGGCCCGTCCCCGACGGACGCCGCCCTGGCCGCCGACCTGGCGCTGCCGATCGAGGAGCTGGAGCTCACCGTCCGCTCCTACAACTGCCTCAAGCGCGAGGGCATCCACACCGTGGGTGAGCTCGTCGCCCGCTCCGAGGCCGACCTGCTCGACATCCGCAACTTCGGTGCGAAGTCGATCGACGAGGTCAAGGCGAAGCTGGCCGGCATGGGCCTGGCCCTCAAGGACAGCCCGCCCGGGTTCGACCCGACCGCGGCCGCCGACGCCTTCGGCGCCGACGACCTGGACGACGCGGGTTACGCCGAGACCGAGCAGTACTAAGAGATTTGGCCGCGGGGGCGGTTCTTCCGAGGACCGTCCCCGTCGTCGTGAAAGTCGTGCGGGCACAGTGCCCGTACGCCCGCTGCGGTACCTGGTACGGCCGCAGTCGGAGATCCAAGGAGTAATTCCATGCCGCGTCCCACCAAGGGTGCCCGCCTCGGCGGCGGCCCGCACCACGAGCCGCTGCTGCTCGCCGGTCTGTGCCGGGAGCTGTTCCAGTACGGCCGCATCACCACGACCGAGGCCAAGGCCCGTCGGATGCGCCCGCTGGCGGAGAAGCTGATCACCAAGGCGAAGAAGGGCGACATCCACAACCGTCGCCTGGTGCGCAAGACGATCACCGACATCGCCGTGCTGCACACCCTCTTCACCGAGATCGCGCCGCGCTACGAGAACCGCCCGGGTGGCTACACCCGCATCACCAAGATCGGTCCCCGTCGTGGCGACAACGCCCCGATGGCCGTGATCGAGCTGGTCGAGGCGCTGACCGTCGCGCAGACCGCCGTCGGCGAGGCCGAGGCCGCCACCAAGCGCGCCGTCAAGGAGGCCGACGAGGCCGCTGCCGTGGAGACCAAGGCCGACGAGGCCGAGGCCGCCGAGCAGGCCTGACACCTCTAGGTGTGTTGCGGGCCCGCTTCCCCAGCGATGGGGGAGCGGGCCCGTTCCCTATCCCCGCGGAGATTGAGAAGCAGTGGTCAACGATTGCGCCGAGCAGCCGCCGGTGAAGGACGGCCCCGCCGACGGGTACGTCCGCGTCCGGCTCGACCTCGCCTACCACGGTGCCGAGTTCTCCGGCTGGGCCCGCCAGAAGGGCGGCCGCCGGACGGTCCAGGAGGAGATCGAGAGCGCCCTGCAGGTCGTCACCCGCAGCAGCGAGCTGTTCCCGCTGACCGTGGCCGGCCGCACCGATGCCGGCGTCCACGCGCGCGGCCAGGTCGCGCACGTCGACCTGCCGGCCGAGCTCTGGGAGGCGCACCGCGAGAAGCTGCTGCGCCGGCTGGCCGGGCGGCTGCCCGGGGACGTCCGGATCTACCGGGTCGGCGAGGCGCCGGCCGGGTTCGACGCGCGCTTCTCGGCGATCTGGCGCCGCTACGCCTACCGCGTGGCCGACCACCCGGGCGGGGTGGACCCGTTGCTGCGCGGGCACGTGCTCTGGCACGACCGGCCGCTCGACCTCGACCGGATGAACGCGGCCGCGAAGCTGCTGCTCGGCGAGCACGACTTCGCCGCGTACTGCAAGAAGCGCGAGGGCGCGACCACCATCCGCACCCTGCTGGAGCTGCACTGGGACCGCGTCCCGGTGGACACCTACGCCGCCCAGGAGGGCTCGCTCGCGGTCGCCACCGTCCGCGCCGACGCGTTCTGCCACAACATGGTCCGGGCGCTGGTCGGCGCGATGCTGCTGGTCGGCGACGGGCACCGGCCGGTGGAGTTCCCCGGCGAGGTGCTGGCCGGCGGCGTCCGCAACTCGGCCGTCAACGTGATCCGGCCGTACGGGCTCACGCTGGAGGAGGTCGGCTACCCGGCCGACGACCTGCTCGCCGAGCGCAACCGCCAGGCCCGGCGCATGCGGACCCTGCCCGGGCAGCCGGCGGCGGGGTAATCCGTTTGGGCGGGGGGCGTGGGCTTGCGACAATCGCTCGCATGGGACACGTCGAGATTTCGCACCTTGAGTACTACCTGCCGGACGGGCGGGTGCTGTTCGACGACGCGTCCTTCCGGGTCGGCGAGGGCGCCGCGGTCGCCCTCGTGGGGGCCAACGGCGCCGGCAAGACGACGCTGCTGCGCATGATCGCGGGCGACCTCCAGCCGCACGGCGGCTCGGTGACGATCAGCGGCGGGCTCGGCGTGATGCGCCAGTTCGTCGGTACCACCGGCCGCGAGGACCAGGCCGCCACCCCCGGCGCGCTGCCGGCCGACGCCTCCGTCCGCGACCTGCTGGTGTCCGTCGCCCCCGGGCGGATCGCCACCGCCGCCCGCGCGGTGGACGCCGCCGAGCTCGCGATGATCGCGCAGGACGACGAGAAGACCCAGATGGCCTACGCCCAGGCGCTCTCCGACTGGGCCGACGTCGGCGGCTACGACTACGAGACCGACTGGGACGTCTGCACCATGGCGGCCCTCGGCGTGCCCTTCGACAAGGCCCAGTGGCGCGGCCTGAACACCCTCTCCGGCGGCGAGCAGAAGCGGCTCGTCCTGGAGGCGCTGCTGCGCGGCCCGGAGGAGGTGCTCCTCCTCGACGAGCCGGACAACTACCTGGACGTCCCGGGCAAGCGCTGGCTGGAGGAGGCCATCAAGGCCACCTCGAAGACCGTCCTGTACATCTCGCACGACCGCGAGCTGCTCTCCAAGACCGCCGACAAGATCATCGCGGTCGAGTCCGGCGCCGCCGGCAGC
Organism: Kitasatospora sp. NPDC093558; assembly: GCF_040683475.1. NCBI lineage: Bacteria > Bacillati > Actinomycetota > Actinomycetes > Kitasatosporales > Streptomycetaceae > Kitasatospora > Kitasatospora sp. NPDC093558. Next base: position 29,798 of record NZ_JBFBDY010000011.1, read on the forward strand.
AGCGTCTGGGTGCACGGCGGCGGCTTCGACAGCTTCCACGAGGCCCGCAAGGACCGCTTCGCGCGGTTCGAGGAGCTGGGCCGGCGGTGGGACGAGGAGCACGCCAAGCTCAAGAAGCTGGTCGTCACCCTGCGCCAGGCCGCCGCCGTCAGCCACGCGCTCGCCACCCGCTACGCCGCCGCCCAGACCCGGCTGAAGAAGTTCGAGGAGGCCGGCCGCCCGGAGGAGCCCCCGCGCGAGCAGACCATCACCATGCGGCTCAAGGGCGGGCGCACCGGCGTGCGCGCGTTCACCATGGAGCAGCTGGAGCTCACCGGCCTGATGCAGCCCTTCGACCTGGAGGTCTACTACGGCGAGCGGATCGGGGTGCTCGGCGCCAACGGCGCGGGCAAGTCGCACCTCCTGCGGCTGCTGGCCGGCGACGACACGGTCGAGCACACGGGCTCGTGGAAGCTCGGCGCGCGCGTCGTCCCGGGCCACTTCCGGCAGACGCACGCCCACCCGGAGCTGTTCGGCCGCACCGTCCGCTCGATCGTCGAGGAGGAGCACGCGCTCAGCCGCGGCGCCGCGATGGGCGCGCTGCGCCGGTACGAGCTGGACCGGCAGGAGGAGCAGAAGTTCGAGTCGCTGTCCGGCGGCCAGCAGGCCCGGCTGATGATCCTCAAGCTCGAACTGTCCGGCGTGACGGCCCTGTTGCTCGACGAGCCGACCGACAACCTGGACCTGGAGAGCGCCGAGGCGCTGCAGGCCGGCATGGAGGCCTTCGACGGCACGGTGATGTGTGTCACCCACGACCGCTGGTTCGCGAGGACCTTCGACCGCTTCCTGGTCTTCGGGGCCGACGGCCGGGTCTACGAGTCGTCCGAGCCGGTCTGGGACGTGACGCGGGTCGAGCGCGAACGCTGAGTGACCGGCGGGCGGGTCCCGGAGGTTTTTTGACCCCTCCCCGCCCGCCCGGTAACCTGGACGCTTGATGTGCGTATTGGCTCGCTCTATCTCACGTGAGAGGTCGGTACGCCGGAGACATCAGGTCGACGACCAGCGGTCACCCTTGAATTGCGTCCAAGGTTGACCAGGCTGCTCTTCCGTCCGGGTGCTCCTGTCAGGACTCACTCACTGAAAAGCGAAGGCTACGACCGTGCGTACGTACAGCCCCAAGCCCGGCGACGTCCAGCGTCAGTGGCACGTCATCGACGCGACCGACGTCGTGCTCGGCCGCCTGGCTTCCCAGGCCGCCAACCTCCTCCGGGGCAAGCACAAGGCGATCTACGCGCCGCACGTTGACACTGGTGACTTCGTCATCATCATCAACGCCGACAAGGTGCACCTGTCCGGTAACAAGAAGACCCAGAAGCTGGCCTACCGCCACTCGGGCTTCCCGGGCGGTCTGCGCTCGGTGCGCTACGACGACCTGCTGGCGAACAACCCGGAGAAGGCCGTCGAGAAGGCCATCAAGGGCATGATCCCCAAGAACAGCCTGGGCCGTCAGATGCTCTCGAAGCTGAAGGTCTACTCGGGCGACCAGCACCCCCACGCTGCCCAGCAGCCGGTGCCGTTCGAGATCACCCAGGTCGCGCAGTAATTCGGCCACCAAGCCCCCCATCACTGAAAAGAGCTGAGGAACACCGTGGCCGAGACCACTGAAACCCTTGAGGTCGACTTCGACGAGACCGTCGTCGAGGGCGAGTACACCTCCGAGGAGAGCTACACCTCCGAGTCGCTGGCCGGCCGCTTCGGCGAGGCCGTCCCCGGCGCCGGCCTGGGCCGTCGCAAGGAGGCGATCGCCCGCGTGCGCATCGTCCCCGGCACCGGCCAGTGGAAGATCAACGGTCGCACCCTCGAGGGTTACTTCCCGAACAAGGTGCACCAGCAGACCGTGAACGAGCCCTTCAAGCTCCTCGAGCTGGACGGCCGTTACGACGTCGTCGCCCGCATCAGCGGTGGCGGCGTCTCCGGCCAGGCCTACGCGCTGCGCCTCGGCGTGGCCCGTGCCCTGAACGAGGCCGACGTGGACAACAACCGCGGCGCGCTGAAGAAGGCCGGCTTCCTGACCCGTGACGCCCGCGCCGTCGAGCGCAAGAAGGCCGGTCTGAAGAAGGCCCGCAAGGCGCCGCAGTACAGCAAGCGCTAATCGCGTCCCAGGGGGTGCGTACCGCCCTGGCGGCGTCGCCCCCTGGTTTGCGCAACCGTCGCCCCGGAGTACCACGTGTACTCCGGGGCGACGCGTTCCCCGGCTACTGTGCGGCGGTCGGGGACGGAGTGGACTTCCGGGACTGGTTGATGGAGGACGGGACAGTGGGACGACTCTTCGGTACGGACGGCGTGCGCGGGGTGGCCAACCAGGGCCTGACGGCGGAGCTCGCGCTCGGCCTGTCGGTCGCGGCGGCCCACGTGCTCGGCGAGGCCGGCGCCTTCGACGGCCACCGGCCGGTCGCGGTGGTCGGCCGCGATCCGCGCGCGTCGGGCGAGTTCCTGGAGGCCGCGGTCATCGCCGGCCTGGCCAGCTCCGGCGTCGACGTGCTGCGCGTCGGCGTGCTGCCCACCCCGGCCGTGGCGTACCTCACCGGCGCGCTCGGTGCCGACTTCGGCGTGATGCTCTCCGCCAGCCACAACGCGATGCCGGACAACGGCATCAAGTTCCTCGCCCGCGGCGGCCACAAGCTGGACGACACGATCGAGGACGCGATCGAGGCCCACTACCGCGCCCACGCCCTCGGCGGCGAGGAGTGGAACCGTCCGACCGGCGCGGCCGTCGGCCGGGTGCGCGAGTACACCGAGGGTTTCGACAAGTACGTCGCCCACCTGATCGGCGTCCTGCCCAACCGCCTGGACGGCATCAAGGTCGTCATCGACGGCGCCCACGGCGCCGCCGCCTACGTCGCCCCCGAGGCCTTCGCCCGGGCCGGCGCCGAGGTCGTCCACACCCTGGGGGCGGAGCCCACCGGCCTCAACATCAACGACGGCGTCGGCTCCACCCACCTGGACCGGCTGCGCACCGCGATGAGGGAGCACAAGGCCGACCTCGGCATCGCCCTCGACGGCGACGCCGACCGCTGCCTGGCCGCCGACGCCGACGGCAACGAGGTGGACGGCGACCAGATCATCGCCATCCTCGCCGTCGCCATGAAGGAGGCCGGCACCCTGCGCCGCAACACCGCGGTCGCCACCGTGATGTCCAACCTCGGCTTCAAGCTGGCGATGGAGCGCGAGGGCATCGACCTGGTGGAGACCGCCGTCGGCGACCGCTACGTGCTGGAGGCGATGAAGGAGCACGGCTTCGCGCTCGGCGGCGAGCAGTCCGGCCACGTCATCCTGCTGGACCACGCCACCACCGGCGACGGCACCCTGACCGGCCTGATGCTGGGCGCCCGCCTGGCCGCCACCAAGCAGCCGCTGGCCGACCTGGCCGCCGTGATGACCCGCCTGCCGCAGGTGCTGATCAACGTCAAGGGCGTCGACAAGAGCCGCGTGAAGACCAGCACCGAGCTGGCCGCCGCGGTCGCCGAGGCCGAGGCCGAGCTGGGCTCCACCGGCCGGGTGCTGCTGCGCCCGTCGGGCACCGAGCCGCTGGTGCGCGTCATGGTCGAGGCCGCGGACGCCGTCCAGGCCGAGGGCGTCGCCGCGCGGCTGGCCGAGGCCGTGCGGACGCACCTGGGCTGAGCCCGGACGTACCTGGGCTGAGCCCGGAAGTGACGAAGGCCCCCCGCCGGGCCCCTTGTTCAGGGGGCTGCGGCGGGGGCCTTCGTGGTTCGGGGGGCCTTCCGGGGCGTCAGAGCTTGCGCAGCAGCGCCCGGCGGACCTTGTGGTCCGGGCCCTTTTGCAGGACCAGGGTGGCCCGGCCCCGGGTCGGCAGCACGTTCTCCAGCAGGTTGGGCTTGTTGATGGTGCGCCAGACCTGCCGGCCGTAGTCCATCGCCTCCTCCTCCGGCACCTCGGTGAAGCGGCGGAAGTAGGAGTTCGGGTCCTGGAACGCGGTCTCGCGCAGCTTGCGGAAGCGGTCCAGGTACCAGTGCTCGATGTCGTCGGTGCGGGCGTCGACGTAGATCGAGAAGTCGAAGTAGTCGGCCACCGCCAGGCGGGTCCGGCCGTCGGTGCCGGGCAGGGCGGGCTGGAGCACGTTCAGGCCCTCGACGATGAGGATGTCCGGGCGCTCCACGGTGAGGCGCTCGTCCGGCACGATGTCGTACACCAGGTGCGAGTAGACCGGCGCGCTGACGCGGTCCTTGCCCGCCTTCACGTCCGCGACGAAGCGCATCAGCGCGCGGCGGTCGTACGACTCGGGGAAGCCCTTGCGGGCCATCAGGCCGCGGCGGCGCAGCTCCGCGTTGGGCAGCAGGAAGCCGTCGGTGGTGACCAGCTCGACCCGCGGGTGCTCGGGCCAGCGGGCCAGGAGGGCCTGCAGCAGGCGGGCGGTGGTCGACTTGCCGACCGCGACGGAGCCGGCCACGCCGATGATGAACGGCGTGCGGGTGCGCTCGGTGTCCGGGGTGTCCAGGAACGTGCCCAGCGCGCCGCGCAGTTCGTGCGTGGCGTGGATGTAGAGGTTCAGCAGCCGGGACAGCGGCAGGTAGACGTCCCGGACCTCGTCCAGGTCGAGCGCGGTGCCGAGCCCGCGCAGCCGCTCCACCTCCTCGGCCGTCAGCGGCAGCGGCGTACGCTCGCGCAGGGCGCTCCACTCGGCTCGGCTGAGGTCCACGTAGGGGGACGGTGACGGGCCGGGGGTGGCCGCGCCCCGTGTACAGAGTTCGGTCAGCACATGCTCCATTGTGAGCCGTTGCGGCGTTCACGGTGGTTGTGGTGTCTGTCACGCACTGTTCGCGAAAGGTGGGAAAACGGGCCCAGACCCGCCCTTATGCTGGCACGCATGTGCGGAATTGTTGGATACGTGGGCGCGCAGTCCGCCCTCGACGTAGTAATCGCAGGCCTGCAGCGACTGGAGTACCGGGGCTACGACTCGGCCGGTGTCGCCGTGCAGGTCCAGGGCTCCGACGGGCAGTGGAGCCTCGCCACCGACAAGCGGGCCGGCAAGCTCGCCAACCTGGAGAAGTCGCTCGCCGAGTCCCCTCTGCCCGGCGGCACCACCGGCATCGGCCACACCCGCTGGGCCACCCACGGCGGCCCGACGGACGCCAACGCCCACCCCCACCTGGACGACGACCGCCGCGTGGCCGTCGTGCACAACGGGATCATCGAGAACTTCGCCCAGCTGCGCGCCGAGATCGCCGAGCGCGGCCACACCCTGCGCTCCGAGACCGACACCGAGGTCGTGGCGCACCTGCTCGGCGAGGCGTACGAGGGCGACCTCGCGGAGGCCATGCGCGTGGTCTGCCGCCGGCTGGACGGCGCCTTCACCCTCGTCGCCGTGCACGCCGACATGCCGGACGTCGTCGTCGGCGCCCGCCGCAACTCGCCGCTGGTCGTCGGGCGCGGAGAGGGCGAGAACTTCCTCGCCTCGGACGTCGCCGCGTTCATCGCGCACACCCGCGAGGCCATCGAGCTGGGCCAGGACCAGGTCGTCGAGCTGCGCCGCGAGGGCGTGACCGTCACCAACTTCGACGGCACCCCGGCCGACGTGCGCGAGTACCACGTCGACTGGGACGCCTCCGCCGCCGAGAAGGGCGGCTACGACTACTTCATGCTCAAGGAGATCGCCGAGCAGCCGAAGGCCGTCGCCGACACCCTCCTCGGCCGGATCGGCGCCGACGGCCGGCTGACCCTCGACGAGCTGCGCATCTCCGACGCCGACCTGCGCTCCGTCGACAAGGTCGTCATCGTCGCCTGCGGCACCGCCTTCCACGCCGGCATGATCGCCAAGTACGCGATCGAGCACTGGACCCGCATCCCCTGCGAGGTCGAGGTCGCCTCGGAGTTCCGCTACCGCGACCCGATCATGGGCCCGGGCACGCTGGTCATCGCGATCTCGCAGTCCGGCGAGACCATGGACACCCTGATGGCCCTGCGGCACGCCCGCGAGCAGGGCGCCAAGGTGCTGGCGATCTGCAACACCAACGGCTCGACGATCCCGCGCGAGTCGGACGCGGTGCTGTACACGCACGCCGGTCCCGAGGTCGCCGTCGCGTCGACCAAGGCGTTCCTCACCCAGCTGGTCGCCTGCTACCTGGTCGCCCTGTACCTGGGCCAGGTCCGCGGCACCAAGTGGGGCGACGAGATCTTCACGATCATCCGTGAGCTCGGCGACGCGCCGAAGCAGGTCGAGCAGGTGCTGGAGACGATGGAGCCGGTGCGCGAGCTGGCCCGCTCGCTCGCCGACGCCCGCTCGGTGCTGTTCCTCGGCCGTCACGTCGGCTTCCCGGTGGCCCTGGAGGGCGCGCTCAAGCTCAAGGAGCTCGCCTACATGCACGCCGAGGGCTTCGCGGCCGGCGAGCTGAAGCACGGCCCGATCGCGCTCATCGAGGAGGGGCTGCCGGTCGTCGTGGTCGTGCCCTCGCCGCGCGGGCGCTCGATCCTGCACGACAAGATCGTCTCCAACATCCAGGAGATCCGCGCCCGTGGCGCCCGGACCATCGTGATCGCGGAGGAGGGCGACGAGGCGGTCGTGCCGTACGCCGACCACCTGATCCGCATCCCGGTCACGCCGACGCTGCTCCAGCCGCTGGTGTCCACCGTCCCGCTGCAGGTCTTCGCCTGCGAGCTGGCGACGGCCAAGGGCCACGAGGTCGACCAGCCGCGGAACCTGGCGAAGTCGGTCACCGTCGAGTAGTGGCGGCGTGGTGCCCCTGCGGTGGCTGCGTCCTACCGCAGGGGCGCCGTGTCGAGCGTGAAGGAGAAGGGGGCGGGCAGGTCGATCGGCTTGCCGAAAGGAACCGGCTCCTTCCCGGTGTAGTCGTCGCCCTCGGGCTCGGTGAACAAGGTGACCGTGCCTTCGCTCCGATCCACCAGCAGGTAGCACGGGATGCCGGCGGCGGCGTACCCACGGCGCTTCTGCTCGCGATCCCGGCGCGGACTCGTGGACGTGACCTCGAAGACCAGCAATACGCCGGCGGCGTCCGCCCACGAACCGGCATTCAGGAAGTGTCCGACCGGGCTGATGGTGCCGTCGGGAATGAACCGCCCCGTCGGCACGATCAACCCCTTGTTCCCGGAGAGGTCCAGGTCGATCGCGGCCTTGCGGAAGAACTGCCTGGCGAGCAGGGAGAACGCGGTCTCGTGTTCTCCATCCGGTGGTGGCGTCACGACGATTTCCCCTTCGATGAGCTCTGCCCTGTAGCCAGGTGGTGTGTCCAGCTCCAGGAACGCCTGGAGCAGGTTGTTCTGGCCCCGCGGGTGCTCGACTGCAGGCATGGCGACCATGGCCCTTCTCCCTCCTGTGGGTCCGTGCCGAGCCACAAGGTAGGCGTACGGACCGACACGGGCGGGGGATCGAAGTGGTTGTCACTCGAAAGTGTGCCGCACCCCGGGCCGGGGCGGGCGTAGCGTCGGCGGTAGCCGACTGCTGAAGGAGCCCCCCCGCATGCGTCACGCCCATCGTGTTGAAGTGGTCCGGGCCGCTGAAGGTGAGCTGATGGCCCGCCTGCCGGACGGGACGCTCATGCAGCGGGCTGCTGCTGGGCTCGCTGTCACGTGCGCGCGGCTGCTGACGGGGCGTCGGGGGCGGGTGTACGGCAGCCGGGTGGTGGTGCTGGCGGGCAGCGGGGACAACGGGGGTGACGCCCTGTACGCCGCCGCCGCGCTGGCCCGGCGCGGTGCGCGGGTGACGGCGGTGCTGCTCGCGCCCGAACGGGTGCACGAGGGCGGGCTGGCCGCGGTGCGGGCTTCGGGTGGGCGGGTCGTGGTGGAGCGGGAAGTCGGCCTGGCCGACTTCTCGCGCGCGGACCTGGTGCTGGACGGGATCGTCGGCATCGGCGGCCGTGGCGGACTGCGGCCCGAGGCGGTGCCGTACGCGCAGGCCGCCCGGCGGGGCCTGGTGGTGGCGGTGGACCTGCCGAGCGGGGTCGACGCCGACACCGGCGAGGTGCCGGGCGTCGCGCTGCGGGCGGACGTCACGGTGTGCTTCGGCACGTACAAGCCGGGCCTGCTGGTCGGCCCGGGAGCCTCGTACGCGGGGACCGTCCAGCTCGTCGGTATCGGGCTGGAGCTGCCGGAGGCGGACGTGTCCGCGCTCCAGCACGCGGACGTGGCCGCGCTGCTGCCCGAGCCGGGCGCCGAGAGCGACAAGTACCGGCGCGGCGTCGTCGGCGTGGCGGCCGGCTCGGGGACGTACCCGGGGGCGGCGGTGCTGGCCGTCGCCGGGGCGCTGCGGGGCGGCGCGGGGGCCGTCCGGTACGTCGGCGCGGCGGCGGAGGAGGTCGTCCGGCGCTTCCCGGAGACGCTGGTCACCGAGGGCGGGCCGCACGGCGCCGGGCGGGTGCAGGCCTGGGTGGTCGGCCCCGGCGGCGGCGAGAGCGCACGGCAGACTCTCGCCGAGGCGCTCGCGAGCGACGTCCCGGTGCTGGTCGACGCGGACGGGCTGACCGAGCTGGGCCGCCTCGGCCCGTCGGCCCTGGCCGGCCGCACGGCGCCCACCCTGCTCACCCCGCACACCGGCGAGGCCGCCCGGCTGCTCGCGGGCGCCGACGGCACACCGCCCCCGGCGGCCGACGACCTGGCCGCCGCCCGGCTCGCCACCGCGCGCCGCCTGGCCGCCGCGTACCGGGCGACCGTGCTGCTCAAGGGCTCCACGACGGTGATCGCCGACCCGGGCGGTGCGGTCCGGATCAACCCGACCGGCACCTCCTGGCTGGCCACCGCGGGCAGCGGCGACGTCCTGGCCGGCCTCGCCGGCTCCCTCCTCGCCGCCGGCCTCACCCCCCTGGACGCCGCCTCGGCCGCGGCCTACCTGCACGGCCTCGCCGGCCGCCACGCAGCCGGAGAGCCGGGCGCACCGGTGACGGCAGTGGCGGTGGCGGAGGCCCTGCCGACGGTGTGGCGGGACGTCCGGTCGGGCTGACCGACGCCGGCCGGATCGGCAGGCGGGGGCTGCGGGGAGTCGCCTCGATGCGCCTGCGTCCGGCGGCGGCGCGGCGGGATTGGCCGCCTCGATGCGCCCGTGTCGGGGTTGGCGGTCGCCCGGCGTGTCCGGTCGACGAGTGGCGCGCTCTGGGGAGGGGCACCTGGGGCCGGCGTGATGCGCCCGCTCCGCGGCGCCGGCCCGGTCCGGCGGTCACGAAGCCGATGAGTGGCCGGTCGCGGAGTGGAAAGTCGGTGGGGCCGACTTCTCGTGCGCGTCGCTGTGGGGACGGTGGTCGGTCGTGGAGTGGGAAGTCGGTGGGGCCGACTTCTTGTGCGCGCTTTGTGGGGAGCGTGGTCGGTCGTGGCTGCGGAACCGGGGGTGGTGGGTGGGGCGTCCGAGGTTGCGGAGGCCGGTCCGGTGCAGGTCGGAGCAGCGGGTGGACGGCGGCCGTGGTGCGCCGCGCCGACGGGCCGTTCGGCGAGGACTCCGGGACGTCTGGGAGACTGACCCTGATGACAACTGCGAAGACGGCCGGCTCGGCCACCCTCACCGACGGCGTACGGGCCGAGGCGACCATCGATCTGGGCGCCCTGCGCGGCAACCTCGCCGCGCTGCGCGAACGCGTCGCCGGCGCGGCCGTGATGCTCGCGGTCAAGGCGGACGCCTACGGCCACGGCGCGGTCGCGTGTGCCCGCGAGGCGGTCGCGAACGGGGTCGGCTGGCTGGGCTGCGCGACGCCCGAGGAGGCGCTGGCGCTGCGGGCCGCGGGCATCCGTCCGGAGCAGGCCCGCATCCTGTGCTGGCTGTGGACCCCCGGCGGCCCGTGGCGGCAGGCGCTCCTCTCGGACCTGGACATCTCGGTCAGCGGCCAGTGGGCGCTCGACGAGCTGCTGCCCGTGGTCCGCGAGACCGGCATCCCCGCCCGCGTGCACCTGAAGGCCGACACCGGCCTCGGCCGCAACGGCTGCCAGCCGCACGACTGGCCGGCCCTGGTCGACGCCGCCCGCCGCGCCGAGGCCGAGGGGCTGCTCACGGTCGTCGGCGTCTGGTCGCACTTCGCCGCCGCGGACGAGCCAGGCCACCCGTCGATCCAGGCCCAGCTGGACTCCTTCCACGCCGCCCTGGCGTATGCGGAGGCCGCCGGGCTGCGCCCCGAGGTGCGGCACCTGGCGAACTCGCCGGCCACCCTGCTGCTGCCGGAGTCGCACTTCGACCTGGTCCGCACCGGCCTCGCCGCGTACGGGCTGTCGCCGGTGCCCGAGGTGGGCTCGCCGGCCGACTTCGGGCTGCGCCCGGTGATGTCGCTGACGGCGCGGCTGGCGCTGGTGAAGCACGTGCCGGGCGGGCACGGGGTCAGCTACGGCCACCACTACACGACGCCGGGGCCGACCACGCTGGGGCTCGTCCCGGTGGGCTACGGCGACGGCGTGCCGCGGCACGGGAGCGGCACCGGGCCGGTGCAGATCGGCGGCAAGTGGCGCACGGTGGCCGGCCGGGTCGCGATGGACCAGTTCGTCGTGGACCTCGGCGGGGACACCCCGCAGGTCGGCGAGGAGGTGCTGCTGTTCGGCAGCGGCGAGCGCGGCGAGCCGACCGCGGAGGACTGGGCCCGGGCCTGCGGCACCATCGCGTACGAGATCGTGACCCGGATCGGCGCCCGGGTGCCGCGGCGTCACCTGGACGGCACGGGTTCTGCATGAGGGAGCGCAGCGAGGTCGTCATCGGGAGGCGCGGGTCTCGCGAAGCGGCCGGCGAGCGTGGCGGGGCGGGCGCATGAGTGAGGCCGACGGCCCGGTCGGGGCGGTCGCGAAGGCGGCGTCCGGGGTGAGCCGGGCGGGCGTGATCGGGATCTCGGTCGGCGTGCTGGCGGCCGGGGCCGCGGCCGGCGTGGCGATCGAACGGCTGACGGTCGGCCGGGCGACCCGCCGCCGGGCCAGGGCGGAGCTGGACGCCGGCGCCCCGTACGGTTCGCTGCGCGGGCGCCCGCGGACGGTGGCCGCACCGGACGGCACCGAGTTGTACGTCGAGCTGGACGGCACCGGCTGGGACACCCCCTCCGGGGACGCGGAGCCGCTGACCGTGGTGTTCAGCCACGGCTACTGCCTGAACCAGGACAGCTGGCACTTCCAGCGGGCCGCGCTGCGCGACGGCCTGCGGCTGGTCTTCTGGGACCAGCGCAGCCACGGCCGTTCGGAGCGCTCCCGCTCCTACCTGGCCGGGGAGCCCGCGAGCATCGACCAGCTGGGCGGGGACCTCAAGGCGGTGATCGACGCCGTCGCGCCGACCGGGCCGCTGGTGCTGGTCGGCCACTCGATGGGCGGCATGACGGTGATGGCGCTGGCCGACCAGCACCCGGAGCTGTTCCGCGACCGCGTGGCCGGGGTGGCGCTGGTGGGCACGCTGGCGGGGAACTGGGACGAGGTCAGCCTGGGCCTGCCGTCGGCGGGCGCGAAGCTGTTCAAGCGGGTCGCGCCCGGGGTGGTGAAGCTGCTGGGCCGGCAGGTGGAGCTGGTGGAGGCGACCCGGCGGTTCGGCTCGGACGTCACCGCCGTGTTCTACCGGAGGTTCTCGTTCGGCTCGAAGGACGTCGACCCGGGCGTGGTGCGCTTCGCCGAGCAACTGCTGGACGCCACGCCGATCGACGTCGTCGCCGAGTTCTACCCGGTGTTCGGCGCGCACGAGAAGACGGCCGCCCTGGCGGCCCTGCGCGGCCTGCCGGCACTGGTGCTGGCCGGCACCAAGGACCTCCTGACGCCGCCCGTGCACAGCGAGGCGATGGCCGAGCAGCTGCCCGGCGCCGAGCTGGTGATCGTCGAGGGCGCCGGCCACCTGGTGATGCTGGAGCGCCCGGAGCTGGTGGACCACCACCTGGCGGTGCTGCTCAAGCGGGCCGCGGCCTTCGGCGGGGCCGCCGAGCCGCCGTCGGCCGTCCTCGACCAGGCCTGAGGACCGGCCCGGGACCCGCTCACGGCCCCTGCGCACGCCAGGCCGCGGATGTGGCACGGTAGCGGGGGCGGCCGGTGGTCGGCGCGCCCGGTACGGACCGAAGGGCAAGACACGCGCATGGGCTCGCACGCCACTCTCACCGTCCCCACCCCGGACCGGATGGGCCGGCTCGGCCGGGAGCTGGCCGCGCTGCTGCGCCCGGGGGACCTGGTGCTCCTTTCGGGTGAGCTGGGCGCGGGGAAGACGACGCTGACCCGGGGCCTGGGGGAGGGGCTGCAGGTGCGCGGCGCGGTGACCTCGCCGACCTTCGTGATCGCCCGGGTGCACCCGTCGCTCGTCGGCGGCCCGGCGCTGGTGCACGTGGACGCGTACCGGCTGGGCGGCGACCTGGACGAGATGGAGGACCTCGACCTCGACGTCTCGCTGCCGGAGTCGGTGGTCGTGGTCGAGTGGGGCGAGGGCAAGGTCGAGCGGCTGTCCGAGGACCGGCTGGAGGTGCGGATCGAGCGGGCGATCGGCGACACCGCCGGTGAGGACCACGACCCGCGCCGGGTGCTGCTGACCGGCATCGGAGCGCGCTGGGAGGGCGTCGAGCTGGCGAAGCTGGCGTAGGAGCCGCTCCGACGGTTTCCCGACAGGCTGTCGGGAAGGTGTTGCGAGGGGGGCACCGGGCGTGATGGGATGGGTGCTGCGGTTAGGTCTGCCTAACTAGGGAGGCGCCATGTCGAGCACCACCCCCGCCCCGGAGCGCGCCGTGCGCACCGCCGGGGCCGGAGAGTCCGCCCGTCGCGCTCCGGGGGAGCCGATGCGGGCCCTGCTGGCCGCGTGTGCCGCGGCCGAGGCGGTGTCCACCCCGCCCGAGCCGGCGCCGCCCCGGGTCGACGACGCCGGGACGGACGCGCCCCGCGCGGCCTGAGCACCCGCGGCCCCGACGGCCCGGCTCAGGCGACCACGATCACCTTGGTGTCCTTCGGCGCGAAGTCCCACAGCAGCTGGCCGTCCTGGCGGGAGCTGCGGATGCCGCCGGTCTTGGTCTTCGGGTCGGCGGTCGGCGTCGCGCCGTCCACCGCCGCGCTGAAGCCGAACACCACGCCGTTCTGCTGCGCGAAGCGCACCACGTGCTCGATCTGCTTGCCGTCCGTCCCGGTGGTGGTGGCCGTGCGGCTGTACACCGGGTAGGCGCCGGGAGTCGGCTCGACGGTGCCCGGGGTGACCGCGAACGCGGCGACCACCTGCGGGTTCTTCTTCGGCTCGACCAGCCAGACGTAGTGGCCGGAGACCGAGTAGACGACCCGCGTGCCGGTGCCCGAGGAGGCCGGCAGCGCCGGTGCCGTCGGGGTCGGCGTCGTGCTCGGCGCCGCCGAGGTGGCCGGTCCGCCGGCCGTCGCGGTGGCGGTCGGACGGGCGGTGCCCGCGCGGTCCTGAGCGCCGTTCGCCTGGAAGGCCAGCAGGCTCACGACCGCCAGGGCTCCCAGGGTCAGCCCCGTGACCACCACTCCAGGACCCATCTTCGCCACTGCCGCTCCCGCCGCCGTCCGCTGTACGTACCGCCCTTATCGTGCCAGGTCTCCGGGGGCGGTCCGCAGCGGCTCGGACGTGTGTTCCGCGCTGGTACGCCGTCTCGATCGGCTGGTCGGCCCAACGTCGGTCTAACCTTGACCCGTGCTGCTGCTCGCGTTCGACACCGCAACCCCCGCCGTCACCGCCGCCGTCCACGACGGCACGGCCGTCCTCGCCGAGACCGACCAGGTCGACGCCCGGCGCCACGGCGAACTGCTCCTGCCCGCCATCGACCGGGTGCTGCGGACGGCCGGCGTCGACAAGCACGAGCTCACCGGCATCGCGGTCGGCGTCGGCCCGGGCCCGTACACCGGCCTGCGGGTCGGCCTGGTGACCGCCGC
>NZ_JBFBDY010000012.1:0-10481 GCF_040683475.1 Kitasatospora sp. NPDC093558
GGAAGTCGGTCGGCCGACTTCCTGCGCGGCAAAACCCAACGCCGCCGGCCGTCCGCCGCCTGGCCCCGCTGCCACCAGCGCCCGAGGCTCGGCGCAGGGGAAGTCGGCCAGGCCGACTTCCTGTGCCGCCCGGGAGCCGCCCGGCAATCGAGAAGAAACGCTTCTGCTGCGGACGCCAAGGCGACTCTGCGCAGGAAGTCGGCTGGGTCGACTTCCTGCGCACAGCGAGGAGCAGGAACCCTTCTTCTGCGGCGACAAGAGCGGCAGGGAGGCCCTGCGTGAGAAGTCGGCCAGGACGACTTCTCGTGCGCCAGGGTTCGGCGATGAGGGGAAGCGCTGCCGCATGGGAAGTCGGATCGGCCGACTTCCTGTGCGGCAGAGCCCAATGGCGCCGGGGCGCTGGGAGGGGGAAGGGCTCCGTGACGCCCGGGGGTCGCTCGGCAGTGGAGAGGAAACGCTTCTGCTGTGGGCGCCGAGGTGATGCTGCGCAGAAAGTCGGTGGGGTCGACTTCCTGCGCACGGCGAGAAGTAGGAGCCTTTCTGCTGCGGCGGTCGGGGCGGCGATGAGGCCCTGTGTGAGAAGCCGGCCAGGACGACTTCTCACGCGCGGGATATCGGCGATGAGGGGAAGCGTTGTCGCACGGGAAGTCGGATCGGCCGACTTCCCGTGCGGCAGAGCCCGATGGCTCCGGGGCGCTGGGAGGGGGGAGGGCTCCGTGACGCCCGGGGGTCGCTCGGCAGTGGAGAGGAAACGCTTCTGCTTTGGGCGCCGAGGTTGCGCTGCGCAGGAAGTCGGTGGGGTCGACTTCCTGCGTACAGCGAGGAGCAGGAACCGTTCTGCTGTGGCGGTCGGGGCGACTTCTCGCTCGTCCCGGGCGATTCGAGAGCATCTGCGAAGGCGCGGAATTCGGGCCGTCATCCCGTAGCCCGCCGACCAGATCGCCAACCGCAAACGCAAAGGCCGTCACGGCGGCCGCCCGCCGGCCTTCGACCGCCAGGCCTACAAGCAGCGCAACGGTGTCGAGCGCGGCATCAATCGCCTCAAGAACTGGCGCGGCTTGGCCACTTGCTACGAGAAGACCGCCACCGTCTTCCAGGCGGGACTCCATATCGCGGGCATCTTCATCTGGTCCGCTCGCTGATTCGAGAGGAGCCGTCTGACGATCGTCAGTTCCACGGTTCTCGGTAGGGGCTTTCGCCCAGCAGCTTTGCTGCGGCGACGCAGAGGTCTTCGCCGAAGAGTTGGTTGCTACCCCAATCGGAACCCCACAGGTCGGACGCGGCCTGGGCCACAGCGCGCCAGGAGTAGTCCTCATCGCATCGCCACGTGCGGATCTGGGCAGCCATCTCCGGCGTGATCGTCGCCGGGTCAACAGTGTTATGAGTCACCCCAGCGACCCTACGGACGCGTCGTGAAAGGTGACCACCGGATTTCGCCTTCGCTCACCCAGCGGGCAGGCCCAGGACTTCGAGGACTCGACAGGCGTACAAGGTCGGGGCACCTCCAGCCCCAAGAGATGGAAGTGCCCTCCGGTGAGCCCTCAAGATCCGAAAGAGAGGCCCTAGTCCTCGCCCGTCGCTGCGATCACCACGGCGTGGCCGTTGCCGATTCCGACGATCGCCGCGTCGAACGTCGCCTCCGTGACGGGGGTCCATGGCACCCGGCCCCTCGGGCCCTCCCCGTATGCCGTCGAGCCGTTGGCCCTCCACTGTGCGTCCGGGCCCAGTAGCTTCACCAGGCCGGCGCCGATCGCGTCGGCCACCGGTCGCATCGGGCCGTCGCCGCCCGGGTACACGAGTGCCCGGATTAGGGTGCCGGCGATCCACGGTGGTGCCTCCTCCGGCGATACCGCGATCGCCAGTGCGGACTCCATCGCCCGCACGTCCTGCGGACCGCCGTGTCCGTGCTTGCAGTGTCCACAGTGTGGGTGGAGCAGGCCGGTCGGCTCCAACACGTCCCAGCACAACTGGCCGTGGCTGCGACCGTCGTCCGCACCAAGGTGGACGATCCGGTCGGGCATCAGCTCGACCCATTCCGCCAACCAGAGGTGGAGGTCCGGGTCCGGGCCGAGGTCGTACGGGGGCGGCGGGGTGAAGGAGAGGTTCACGGCGACCAGGATGCCTCACCGGTGTCTGCGGACCTTGCGGGTCCGGGCCTCACACACCGCCCCGACGACGGCCGCCAGGATGATCAGGATCAGCAGTCCGAGCACCGGTGGCCCCGGTGACGATTGTAGTCCCGCAGCAGCGCGAGCAGGTTGATCAGCGTGCTGGCCGGGATGTTGCCGAGGTTCACCAGCACCCGACCGTTCATCGCGGTCTCGCCCGGCTTCGCGGAGGGCCAGAGAAGGCCGAACTCGCGGCTCGCCGAGCGCAGTTCGACGATCAGCTCGATGATCTGCCGGGCGGTGAGGTGCCGGATCGCGGGATCGGAAGGGTGGATCGGGTGGAGGGCGTTCACGCGGCACCGTCCAGCTCGAACCAGACCGTCTTGCCGAGCTTCTGGGGGTCCACGCCCCAGCGGTGGGTGAGGCCGGTGACGAGTTGAAGCCCTCGGCCGGTCTCGGAGAGGGCGGACGGGTTTCGGGGTTCGGGGAGCATGGCGCTGCGGTCGGCGACGGTGACCCGGAGGGTGTTCCGAAGGAAGACGATCACGACGACGGGGGAGGTCGTCTCGCCGTGGCGCCAGGCGTTGACGATCAGTTCTACGAGAGCCAGTTCGGCGTCCGCAATGACACAGGGCGGCCATCCGGCCCTGGTCATGGACTCTCGGAGGGCTTCACGAGAAAGGGTGAGGGAGGGCGAGTTGAGGTGTCGCATGGGATTCTCCCAGCGGTACAGGGGGATTGACGCTCCGTTATGTAAGCGCCGCATCACAGACTGTAGGGCATGAGACGGTACATGTGCGACCCGCTTCAACACATGTGTCGCTAAACGCGGCTGGACTCGCCATAGCGACCAGGTGGATGCTTGGGCACATGCCACCTACACCAAGCGCACGAAGGCAGCGGGTTGGCATCGAGCTGAGGAAGATGCGCGATGCCGCCGGTACGAAGACAACAGAGGCGGCCACTGTCCTCGGCGTGGACCGAACGAAGATCACTCTCATCGAGCAGGGCACCTACGCCGTGACACCCGAGCGGGTGATGGCCCTCGCCTGCAAGTACGGGGAAGGCGACGCAGCGTACGTGGAGGCGCTCGCGGCCATGGTCGGCAGAAGGCCCAAGGGGTGGTGGGAGGAGTACCGCGACATCGTTCCGGCGGGCTTCCTCGACATCTGCGAGTTCGAGTACTTCGCACTCGGGATGTACTCGTATCAGATCAGCCATCCACCCGGCCCCATGCAGTCGGAGCGATTCTGCCGCTCGATCTTCCAAGAGGCCCAGGTGAAGCTGACTCCGCGCGTTGTGGAGACTCGCGTTGAACACCGCATGCGTCGATCCGCGATGCTGATGGCAGACGGGGCCCACCCCTACACCGCGATCGTCCACGAGGCTGCGCTGCACATGCAGTTCGGAGGACGTGACGTCGCGCGGGAACAGCTCGACTGGATGCTGAAGTTGTCTGAACTGCCACACGTCACGCTTCGAGTGGTCAGCTTCGCATCGGGAGGCTTCATCGGGTCTGGTCAGGCCATCTACTACGCACATGGTCAGGTGCCACGACTCGACACCGTCATGTACGACTCGGTGGATGGACCGATCTTCCTCGACTCGGCAGAGCATCTGAACCAGTACCGCTCAATCGTCGAGCAGATGACTGAGCGATCCCTATCGGTTGAAGGCTCCCGCGATCTGATCGCGAAGATCAAGAAGGAGATGTAACCGATGGACCACCTGCTCTGGACGCGCCCTGCTGCTTGCGCTAATTCGGGAAATTGCCCTGAGGTGGCAATCGCCGATGGCGGCGTCTACATACGCAGCAGCCTCAAGCCGGCAGCCGTCGCCGAACTCACTCCTTCCGAATGGCGGGATCTGGTCGCTGCGATCCGGGCCGGGGAGTTCGACCTCTAACCACGGGGTAGCGGGGCCATCATGAACACGACCATGCGGAACGTCCTCGTCTCCCTCGCTACCGTCGCGGCGCTCGGCGTTGTCGCTGCCCCGGTGGCCTCCGCCGCTCCCTCCGTCTCCTCCTCCACCCGCAACCCCTCCACCGTCAAGGCCGCCGACTACAACCAGGCCCGCAGCATCCTCGCCAACGCCGGCAGCAAGACCGCCGCCAAGTCCCACCCCGTCCACGGCAAGCCCGACGTCCCCGTCTCCTACGGCACCTCCCTCCTCGCCTCCGCTCGCGACGAGTTCCGCGCCGCCGACAAGAACCTCCCGCCCAAGGACAAGAAGTCGGACATGTCCATCCCCCACTACAACGCCATCCACAGCGCCGCCAACACCATGGGCATCGACCGCTGGTAGCGACGCCACCGGCCCGGGCGACGTCTCCGTCGTCCGGGCCGCACCGGCGATACCCCCGTCACCTCCGGTAGAACACCCTCTTCGACCACACGAACCCGACCGCCGTCAGACCCGTGCACCACGCCAGCGCGCTCCACCCGCTGTTGCCGATCTCCGTCCCCATCAGCAGCCCACGCAGCGTCTCAATGATCGGCGTGAACGGCTGGTACTCGGCGAACCACCTCATCACCGTCGGCATCGAGTCCGGCGGGACGATCGCGCTGCCAATGAACGGCAGGAACGTCAGCGGCAGCGGCGTGTTGCTGGCACTCTCCGGCGTCTTCGACACCAGCCCGATCCCCGCCGATATCCACGTCAGCGCCAGCGTCACGAACCCCAGCAGCCCTGCTGCCGCCAGCCACTCCACGAACCCCGCGTGCGGCCGGAACCCCATCGCCAGCGCCGCGCCGATCACCAGCACCAGCGCGGCCATCGTCTGTATGACGCTCCCGACCACGTGCCCCGCCAGGAACGCCGACCGCGATATCGCCATCGTCCGGAAGCGGTTGACGATCCCCTCCGTCATATCCACGCAGACACCGACCGCCGTGGCCACCGACCCGGCCGTCGCCGTCATCAGCACGATCCCCGGCGCCACATAGTCGATGTAGTTCCCACCACCGATCCCCGCGCCCAACGCCCCGCCGAAGCCGTAGTTGAACAGCGCCAGGATCATCACCGGCATCAGCACGACCGAGAACGTCATCGCCGGATACCGCAGCGCGTGCTTCAGGTTCCGCCGCAGCATCGTGAGCGAGTCGCTCATCACGTACGTCGCGCTCATCGCGCACCCTCCCCCGTCAGCGTCAGGAACACGTCGTCCAGGTCCGCCGTCTCCACGACCAGCGACTCCGCCCGCACGCCCGCGTTGTCGAGCGCGTCCAGCACCGCCTTCACCGTGACCACCGAGTTGTCGCCCGGGATGTCCAGGCACAACCCCTCGGCATCCGCTGTCGCGTAGTCGAACAGCTCGGCCGCCGCGCCGAGTTGGACCCCGTCCGCGAACTGCACCCGGATCCGCCCGCCCGGGACGATCCGCTTGAGCTCCTCGGCCGTGCCCTCCGCCACGATTCGGCCACCGTCCAGCACCGCTATCCGGTCGGCGAGTTGATCCGCCTCCTCCAGGTACTGCGTAGTCAGGAGGATCGTCACCCCGTGGTCCGCCACCAGCCCCCGGATGATCTCCCACATCGTCCGCCGGCTGCGGGGATCCAGCCCCGTCGTCGGCTCGTCCAGGAAGATCACCCGGGGATCCCCGACCAGCGTCATCGCCAGGTCGAGTTTCCGCCGCATCCCGCCCGAGAACGTGGACACCGGCTTCCGCGCCGCCTCCGTCAGCTCGAACCGCCGCAGCAGTTCCTCCGCCCGCCTCCGCCCCTCCCGACGGCGGAGGTGGTTGAGGTCGGCCATCAGCATCAGGTTCTCTTCGGCCGTCAGCAGGTTGTCCACCGCCGAGAACTGCCCGGTGACCCCGATCGCCGCCCGGACCGCGTCGCCCTCGCGGACGACATCGTGCCCGGCCACCTGGGCCACCCCGCCGTCCGCCGGGATCAGCGTGGACAGGATCTCCACCGTCGTCGTCTTGCCGGCTCCGTTCGGCCCCAGCAGGGCGAACACCGTACCCGGGGCGATCTCCAGGTCGATGCCGTCGAGCACGACCTTCTCGCCGTACGCCTTGGTCAGTCCGACCGCCGAGATGGCCGCCATCAGGCCCTCCGCACGGTGATGTCGCCCATTTCGGTCTGCGCCCGGACCTCGACGGTCTCGCGGGCCTCGCCCGGACCCTCCGCCGCGCCCAGCTCGTTGCGCAGCCGGCCGTGCTTGCTGTGCACGTCCAGCCAGGCCGCCGTGCCCTCCGCGATGCCGACCTCCAGCTCCCCGAGGGCCGTCTGCAGCGACACCCGGCCGCGCTCCACCCGGCCGATCCGGATCGGGCCGTGCGCCGTCTTGGCGTCCACCCCGGCGTGCGCGGTGCCGACCTCGATCCGGCCGAAGGACGCGTTCGCCTTGAGCTCCCCGTGGACCTCGCGGACCTCGGTGTCGCCGGTGCTGTTCTTAACCGTCAGCACGCCGAGCACCGTGCCGATCTCGATCCGGCCGAGGCCGGAGACCTCCGCGTCGCCATCGGCCGAATCGAGCCGGACGTCCCCGCTGTCCGTCTTGAGCGAGACGTTCGCCGCGCTCTCCACGTGGATCCGGCCGAGCGAGGTCTTCAGCCGGCAGTCCCCGAGCGGGCCCTCGGTGACGAACGTCGCCAGCGGGGCGTCGGCGTCGATCTCCGAGCCGGCCGGCAGCTCGATCAGGACGTCGACCGAGCCGACGCGGCCGAACACGTTCCGCTTGCGGGGGCCCTTCAGGGTGAGCCGGCCCCCGGCGAAGTCGACCTTCGTCTGCTGCGCGGCCTTGACGTCCAGCTCGACGGCGGCGTTGGACGGCGCCACCTCGGCGACGACGTCGGTGCGCTTGCCGGCGCGGATCCGCACCGAGGCGATGTCGAACTCGATGACGGCGGTGATCGGGCCGTTGGTCTCGTACGTAGGCATGGCTGTCCCGTCCTCTTGGCTTCGAAGGGTGTTCCCGCTGGTCGGAGCGGGGGTGACGTCGTGCTGTGAAGTGGTGCGGGCGGTGCGTGTGGTGCGGAGAAGCGTTACTGGACCCAGCCGGTGAACCCCTGCCCCCGGCCGCGCCGGGGCTGCGGCTGGGGCTGGACGGCCGGCCTCGCGACCGGCTCACCGCCCTCCAGCGCGCCCGCCACGACCCGGACCAGCCAGGCGTTGAGCGAGAGGCCCTCCTGCCCGGCGGCCTCCTCGGCCCTGGTCTTGAGGTGGGCCGGGAGCCGGAAGTTGATCCGGGCGGTGCCACCCTCGTCCGACTCCGGCACCGCGGGCGGCGCCAGTGGCGCCATCGGTGGCGCCATGGGTGCCACCACCGGCTCCACCGCGTGCGGGAAGGCGTCGCTACCGGGCGGCACGCTCACCACGAACTCGGGGTTCATGCCGCGCAGCCGCACGTCCACCGAGCCCGGCGCGAGCTCACGGGTGATCTCGCTCGTGGCGGCCGACAGTGCGTTGAGCAGCGTGAGCCGTACGGCCGACTCCAGCGGCAGCGTCAGCCGCTCGGCCAGCGCGCGGGCTTCATCCCCGCCCGTGCCCGCGGCCACCGCGAGCTCGTTCCGAAGGTTTTCGACGTACGGCGTGAGGTCCATGGCTCAACTATGGCACGGGTATGGCGCCATGTCGAGCGATTAATGGCGCCACTTTGGCGCCACGCAAGCGCCACACGAGTGCCGTACAAGCGCCGTACAAGCGCCACCCCCGGAAACATGGCGCCGCACAACGCGGAACCGCCCCGCCGGCCGAGGCCGACAGGGCGGTTCACCAGGGAAAACGCGGGGACCTAGCCCTGCTGCCACCCCGCCAGGTACGAGTCGATCTCGCCGGCCAGCCGCGCCTTGCCGGCCTGGTCCAGGAACGACGCCTCCACCGCGTTGCGCGCCAGCCCGGCCACCCCGGCCTCGTCCAGGCCCAGCAGCCGCGCCGCCACCGCGTACTCGGTGTTCAGGTCGGTGCCGAACATCGGCGGGTCGTCGCTGTTGATCGTGACCAGCAGCCCGGCCTCCACCATCCGCTTGATCGGGTGGTCCTCGATCCGCTCCACCGCCCGCGTGGCGATGTTCGAGGTCGGGCAGACCTCCAGCGGGATCCGGTGCTCGCCCAGGTGGTCCAGCAGCGCCGGGTCCTTCACGGACTGCGTGCCGTGACCGATCCGCTCGGCGCCCAGCACCCGCAGCGCGTCCCACACCGTCTCCGGACCGGTCGTCTCACCGGCGTGCGGGACGGAGTGCAGGCCGGCCGCGCGCGCCCGGTCGAAGTACGGCTTGAACTGCGGGCGCGGCACACCGATCTCCGGACCGCCCAGGCCGAAGCTGACCAGGCCCTCCGGCGCCAGCTCCGTCGCGAGCCGGGCGGTGACCTCGGCGGCCTCCAGTCCGGCCTCGCCCGGAATGTCGAAGCACCAGCGCAGCACGACGCCGAGTTCCTTCTCGGCCCGCAGGCGGGCGTCCTCGATCGCCTCCATGAAGGCGACCTCCGGGATGCCGCGCTTCACCGAGGAGTACGGGGTGATCGTCAGCTCGGCGTACCGGATGTTCTGGCGCGCCATGTCCTCGGCGACGCCGTAGGTGAGCGAGCGGACGTCCTCGGCGTCACGGACCAGGTCCACGACGCTCAGGTACACCTCGATGAAGTGCGCGAAGTCGGTGAAGGTGAAGTACTCGGCGAGCGCCGCCGGATCGGCCGGCACCTTCGACTGCCCGGCGTGGCGGGCAGCCAGCTCGGCGACGACCCGCGGCGATGCCGAGCCGACGTGGTGGACGTGTAGTTCCGCCTTCGGCATGCCGGCGATGAACGCCTCGATGCCGCGGGCCCCGGTGGGGTTTCCGATCCGACTTCCGTCCGGCTGGACCACGGTGGTTCCCTTCGTTACTTCCGCGCTTCTACGCGCGTTCGCTGTGCCGCCCAGGATAGGTCGCCGAGATCGGGCGGGAGGGCGCGGGAGGGGCGGCGCGGGCGGCACGACCCACGCCGGCGTCAGCCGCCCAGGGCCACGGCCGCCGTGTGGATCAGCAGGCCGGCCAGGGCGCCGACCACCGTGCCGTTGATGCGGATGAACTGCAGGTCGCGGCCCACGTTGGCCTCGATCTTGCGCGAGGCGTCGTCGGCGTCCCAGCCGGCCACCGTCTCGGAGATCAGCGAGGTGATCTCCGTGCGGTACGTGTCGACCAGGTACTGGGCCGCGTCCTGGAGCCAGCCGTCGACCTTGGCCTGGAGCTTGGCGTCCGTCGCCAGGCGTGCGCCGAAGCTCCGCACGCCGTCGCGGATGCGCCGGCGCAGTTCGCTGTCCTCGTCCTCCGCCGCCGCCAGGACCAGCGTGCGAACGGCCGCCCACGTGGAGGCGATCAGGTCCTGCACCTCGGGCCTGGCGAGCATCTCGACCTTGGCCCGTTCGACCCGGGCGATGGTCTCCGGGTCCGTCTGCAGCTCGGTGGCGAAGTCGGCGAGGAACTTGTCGATCGCGCCGCGGGCCGGGTGGGCCTGGTCGTCCCTGATGTCGGTGACGAACCGCATCAGCTCCTTGTAGATCCGCTCGCCGACCTGGTGGTCGATGAACTTCGGCGTCCAGCCCGGCGTCTTCTGGGTGACCCGCTGGACGACCTCCTCGTGGTTGGCCGTCAGCCAGCCGTGCGCGCGGACGGCCACCAGGTCGACCACGCCGTGGTGCCCGCCGTCCGCGACGACCTTCCCCAGCATCCGGCCCATCGGCTCGGCCACCGACGTGGCCGCCGCCCGCCTGGTCACCGCCTCGCCCACGACCGCCTGCACGTCGTCGTCGCGCAGCACAGCGAGCACACCGCGCAGCGCCGCCGACGCCTCCTTGGTGACCCGCTCGGCACTGCCGGGCGCGGCCAGCCACTCCCCCAGCCTGCGCGCGATGCCGAGCGCGGCGAGCCGGGTGCGGACCACGTGACCGGCGAGGAAGTTCTCCCCGACGAAGTCGCCCAGCGTGCGCCCGAAGGCGTCCTTCTTGGTCGGGATGATCGCGGTGTGCGGGATCGGCAGGCCGAACGGGCGGCGGAACAGCGCCGTCACCGCGAACCAGTCGGCCAGCGCGCCGACCATGCCCGCCTCCGCGGCGGCGGCCACGTACCCGGCCCAGGCGCCCGCGCCGGCCGCCTTGGCCCACGTGGACAGGGCGAAGACCAGGGTCGCGAAGGCCAGCAGGCCGGTCGCGATGGTCTTCATCCGGCGGACGCCGCGTCTCTTCTCCTCGTCGGCCGCGGTGAACCGGACACCGGGGCCGGTCCCGCTGAAGGCTTCGTCACTCACCCCGCCAGTCTGCCCGCTGGGCAGCGCGAGCGGGGGCGCGCCCCGCGATCACGCGCCCCCGACGCCCCGGCTCATGCGCCGCTCGAGAGAATCACGCACCCCTGAAGCCTCGGCTCACGCGCCCGGCGACGTTCCCCCGCAC